>CAZUYY010000148.1:0-6563 GCA_964624935.1 uncultured Prolixibacteraceae bacterium | reverse complement strand
AGGGGAGAAGATGGAGGATGGAAAATGGAGGATGGAGGATAGAAGATGGAGGAAGGCGGATGGAGAAAATGAAGAATTATGTGTGAAAAAATATTAGAAAATGCAACCATTCGGGAAATGGCTCGTATAATTTGACAAAGTCAGGTTTTTTATTGCAGATTTAGTAAAAAATTATAATTTTGCACGTAGATAAGAAATTGACCAACTTTCATCTGGTTAGATATCAATAGTTTATATAAATAATGCAGTGTTAATAACAACCCGATAGTAAAAAAAAAATGTGAGACATGTTGTTTTTACTTTATTAATCAATATATTTGTAAAATCAATCGACAAACCTTCTAATATTAATAAGCAAAACTTCAAATTATAATTAAAATTTCCGTTATGAAAAAAGTTTATGAACACTTGTCCAAGGCACTAATAATCATGCTTGTGGCAATCATTCCGCTGGTTTCGTTTACTCAAACCACTCCAGCAAAAAATGATGCAAATAAGAAAGATACCGCTAAGAAGGAACAGAAAAAAGTCAGGGATCTGGCTCCAAGTAACACTTATTGGGCTGTAACAGCTTATGGCGCCCTTAACCAGTTTAACGGCGACCTCTCCAAGAATGAATTTTTGAATGATGTATGGAAGTTTGGCGCGGGAGCAATGGTTACCAGGCAATTTGGCAGGGTGATCGGGGTCCGGGTTAATATTGGCTGGGCACCTCTTGCAAGCAGTGTGACAGGGAAATATGTTCCGGGGGCAGGTTTGATTGACCCTGTCAGCCATCAGGTGGGAGATAATATTAGTCAGGCTTTTGAATCCTATGTCATTCAATCCAACCTTGAAGTGACGATCAATTGGACAAACTGGATCCTGGGATCGAAACCTGAAAGGTTATTCTCCTCTTATATTATTGCAGGAATTGGCCTGGATCATACCCAGGGAACAAAATGGAATCTCAATAATGATACTACCCTAGCTTACCTTGGCTATCCTTCACACAAGGGCAGTGCAAACCTAGGCATTGGTAATAACAGTGGCCTTGGCCACTGGAACCTTGAATTCAAGGCTCTTGCCGGTATCGGGTTTGACTTCAACATCAACAAACATTGGTCTATTGACCCTGAATTCACCTGGAGATGGAGGGATGGTGATGCTCTCGATCTTACCAACGGTGGAGTGAAGCCAATAAAACAGGACATGTACAGTGGAGCCAGTCTTGGCCTGACTTATAAATTCGCCTATGGTGGTTGCAGCCTGAAGACAATGGAAAAGAATTACCCGCTGGTTAAATTCGAAACCACTCCGGCTGTCATGGTTGAAAAAGGCGACTCTGTACAGGTGACAGTCAAAGGAACTTTCCCTGAAAAATATTTCTGTCAAAAAGCTGCCATGTATTTCCAGCCCGTGTTGCAATATCAGGGAGGATCATATACATTGAAACCGATGACCATTACGGGTGAAAAGGTTACTGGCGATGGCCCGCAGATTAAATACCAGGAAGGCGGATCTTTTACTTATACCACCACATTCCCCTACAAACCGGAAATGGCCACCTCACAGCTTACTGTTAACCCGCTCATTTACGAACCAAAAGACTATAAAGCCATACCGAAAAAGGACGACATCAAAACCAACACAAAATCCATGGAACTGGCATTAAGGGATCTCGCACCAGGAATAATCCACACTTCAACACGGATCAATCCTGATTTCATTTCTGAGATCGCTGATCATGGATACCAGAAAGAAGTGATCATCTCAAAGACTGCCATTCTCTACTTCCCGATAAATGTATATAAACTGGATCTGAAATTCGGCATGAATAAAACAGATGCTTCAAAAGATGCACTGACAAAGCTGGATGATTTCATTCAGAAAGCCTGGAAACTCAAGGATATAACAATCAATGGATGGGCATCACCCGACGGGGAAGAAACATTCAATGTCGGGCTTTCCGAAAACCGTTCAAAGACTGGCAATACATACATGATTGACGAATACAAGTCGTGGGTGAAGGATGCTGAAAAAGGCAATAAAGACAAGAAAGACGTTAAAGCCAAGGAAGACGCAGCAGGCAAAGATGTCAACTTCGTTATCAACCACCATGGACCGGACTGGAATGGTTTGCTTGCCAATATTAAAGCCAGCAATATCAAGGATAAAGACAAAATCCTGAATGTGATCAACTCTGCCGGTGATAATAAAAAGAAGGAACAGGAAATCCGTAATATGGTTGTGATCTATCCGGAACTGGAAAAAGAACTTCTTCCGCCGCTCAGAAGGGCCGAAATTACTGCAAATACTTATGAAAAGAGATACACCGATGAAGAGCTCTCAAAACTTGCTGTCAGCAATCCTGATAAACTGAAAGTTGAAGAGCTTCTTTATGCCGGTACCCTTACCACTAACCCTGATACGAAACTTACCATTTATGAGAATGCAGCAAGACTATATCCTGACAACTGGAAAGCTCAGAACAATGCAGGATATGCAAACATTGCCAAGGGAAATCTTGACAAGGCTGCCACCAATCTGCAGAAAGCACAATCCCTCGCCGCAAACAACGGAATCATCGAGAACAACCTTGGTGTTGTAGCCGGCATGAAGAAGGATTACAAGAAAGCTGAAGACCAATTCAAGAAAGCTCAGGCACTGGGTGAAAATGAAAATTACAACCTGGGTGTGCTGATGATCCCGAAAGGTGAATATGGAAAGGCAAACAGCATGTTGGCAACTGCAAAATGTACTTATAATCTCGGTTTGGCACAACTCGTTTCAGGTAACACCACCGCAGCAATTACTACACTGCAGTGTGCTCCTGCGACACCGCAAACAGCTTATCTGCTGGCTATTTGTGGCGCACGCAATGCCAACACCAAGATGTTGTACGATAACCTGACGAAAGCTGTTGTTGATCCAGGTCTTAAAGCAGATGCAAAGCTCGACAGGGAATTCTTCAACTATTCAAGTACACCGGATTTCCAGAATATTGTTAAATAATTGTTCATAGAATCTGGGAAAGAGCCGCTCCACATGGGCGGCTCTTTTTATGTGACCAGCAGACAGGCGGAAATGTTAACTGGCGAACTGGTGAACTGGTGAATTGGTGAGTTAGAAAAATTGTAAAATGGCAAAATGGCAAGATGGCAAAATGGAGAATGGAGGATGGAGGATGGAAGATGGAAGATGGAGGATCAATAAGGATTATTGCTTTGGTTGCAGGAATTTACGGACATCTTTTGTGTCTTTGCATTCAGCAAGAAGTTCTTTGATGGTTTTTCCGGAGATGGGATGGATATGGCGTGGGGCAATTTCATTGAGGGGAATAAGAACGAATTTTCTGTTGTGAAGAAGGGGATGAGGAATTTTTAAATCGTCGCTTATCAAAATGAGGTCATCATAAAATAAAATGTCAATATCCATTGTTCTTGAAGAGTAGCCTTCCTGATTTCGTTCTCTTCCAAAGGTTTTCTCAATTTCATGGATGTTCGTCATTACTTTTTCGGGAGAAAAAAAGGTTGATACTTTCAATGCCCTGTTCAGAAACTTATCCTTAGAGGAAAAGCCCCAAGGTTCGGTTTCATAGATTGAAGAATGCCTGGTTACCGGGCCGATCATCTCACGAATCAAGTGTTGAGCTTTATTCAGTTGTTTCTTCTTATCCCCCAGGTTACTGCCAAGGAGGAGAAACAGGGTATGGGGTTTATTTTGCATTAGGTTACAAAAGTAGTGAAAAAAAGCGGACAGGCGGACGAGCGGATTTGTTAAATGGTAAAATCGCAAAATGGCAAGATGGCAAAAGTTATGAGGCACAAAATTTTGTGTTCGTACAGGTTTATAATTATCTTTGTTGTAACAATATTATTCTGAGCCTTATGAAAGATTTCTTTAAATTCATGTTTGCTTCTATGCTGGGATTTTTTCTCACCATTATACTGCTTTCGATTATTATGGGAATAGTCGTAGTTTCATTGGTTGCACTGGCCACGACGGAAGAGGTTACGACGCCGCATAATTGTATCCTTCAGATCAAACTCGACCGTACGATCAACGATCGAAGTCCCAAGAATCCCATGTTCATTGACTTTCGTTCGTGGAGTAAATGGGAAGGACTCACCGATATCCTTGACAATATCCATAAAGCAAAACACGATAGCAATATTAAAGGTATTCTTCTTGATGTCAGTGTAATACCTGCAGGTTTATCCACTATCAGCGAGATCCGTGATGCTCTTATCGATTTTAAAAAGTCCGGGAAATTTGTCGTCAGTTATAGTGAATTTTATTCGCAGGGGGCCTATTATCTTGCATCGGTTGCCGACCGCATCTACCTTCAGCCCCAGGGGATGATCCTGTTCAAGGGGCTGGATGCTGAAGTCACCTTTATCAAAGGCACGCTCGACAAACTCGATATCAAGATGCAGATCATCCGGCATGGGAAGTTCAAGGCTGCTACAGAACCACTGTTCCTTGACAAGATGAGCCCCGAAAACCGCAGGCAGCTTTCGGAACTGGTCAACAGCTCATGGGCTAAGATCGTGGACGGGATATCCGTTTCAAGAAGTATCAGTGCCGAAAGGTTAAACCAGATAGCAGACAGTCTGAAAGCGGAGACCCCTGTCTATGCATTAAATAACAGACTTGTCGACCAATTGGCATACCGGGATGAACTGATGAAGGATCTGCGCCAGAAACTGGGTCTTGGAAATAATAAGACAATTAATTTTATCACTCTTGAGAAGTACGACAATGTCGCTGATCTCCATCGTAATTTCACAGGTAAAGATGGACGGATTGCAGTCATTTATGCTACCGGCTCCATTGATGGAGGAAACGGTGATGATCAATCGATAGGATCAGAAAGGCTTAGCAAGGCATTCAGGAAAGCGAGGGAAGATAAAAAAATCAAAGCCATAGTTTTCAGGATCAATTCTCCCGGGGGCAGTGCACTTGCATCCGATGTGATCTGGCGTGAAGTGATGCTAACGGCAAGAGAAAAACCAGTAGTGGCCTCATTTGGTGATGTGGCCGCATCAGGAGGATATTACATTGCATGTCCTTCGACAAAAATCCTTGCCGATCCTTCGACGATCACGGGATCCATCGGGGTTTTTGGAGTGGTACCAAACCTGAAAGGTCTGTTTAACAACAAACTTGGGATTACATTTGACGATGCAAAAACCAACATTAATTCCGACTTCGTCAGCCTCAATAAACCGATGCCCGCCTACCAGTTGAATGTTTTCCAGGCAGAAATTGAAAACATCTATTCCTCATTTGTCTCAAAAGTTGCCGAAGGAAGACACCTCTCAGAAGCAACTGTGGACAGTATAGGACAAGGCCGTGTATGGATCGGAACAGATGCCAGGAAGATCGGGTTGATCGATGATTTCGGTGGGTATGACCGGGCTATAGAAGTCGCTGCTGATCTTGCTAAGGTAAAAAACTACAGTCTTATCTATCTTCCTGAACAGAAAGAGCCGATCCTTGTACCATACGGCGAAGTCGAGCGTCCCGTCCACGACCTGGTCGCTGTTGGCTCGGACCACGACGTCCGTGCCGCCGGCAACCGGTGCATACTTCTGCGGAGCCTCCTCGAAGCGAGCCTGCGCTTCGGCGGACGAGAAGTAATATCGCTTCGATTGATAGATCGTGCTGTAGACGGGGAGGGCATCCACGAGTTGCCGCTGTTCGCGTAAAGCGACGGGGCAGAAACCTTTCATCCCGTGCTGGCCGATCCGCTCGCCGATCCTGTGCATTTGCGAGTTCGATTCGGCAGTCGCTGGCGGCAACTGCGTCGCCGGATGCCGCTCGACGAACATCTTGGGAGCAGCGGGCTGCGTTGGCGCGGGCGGCGCTTGCGGCGCGGCCGGCGTCGAGTCGGCGACGTGGACCGTGCCTGATTGTTCCTCGACAGCCGGGTGGACCGGAACGGGCGCCTGTGCGGCAATTTTCGGCTGCGCGATCGGTTTTGCAGACGGCTCGACGTCGACGGCCGGCATTGGAGCCTGGTGAGGACGTTCGGCCGGTTCATTCACGTTGGCAGTCGTCACTCTTGTCGGACTTGGCGGCGTCACCACGTCGTCGGATTCCTGCAGTTTGAGGCCGGTGTAAGGGCCGGTTTTTTTGTCGGCGTCGGACTCCGATTTCGGGTCAAACGGAGGAGTCTCGTCGCGAACCGTTGCGACACCCGACACACTGACGGCCGGGGCTGGCGATTGCGGTTGGGCCGGCGGCGCCGAAACCGCGACCGGAGCTTTGAGCACGGGGGCCGGCAAGAGCGCAGGCGGCTCGATCGGAGCAGGCGATGACGGTTTTTGCGGTGCATGAGTGACGACGGCTGGCTCAGCCGACGCAGTTGGATGTTCGCTTGCCGGTGGGGCAATCGTTTCGATGGGAGCACTTTCGCCCAATTCGACCGTCATCACGTAGTGCTTTACAGCTGGTTGATTATGCACGACCGCAGGCGCGACCGGGGCCGGAGACGCCTGCATCTGGCTGCTGCCGTATTGCGTCGAAGTCGATGGTGCGGAAGACGCCGGCGTTGACGCGGCCACAGGCGCGTACCC
>CAZUYY010000147.1:0-6589 GCA_964624935.1 uncultured Prolixibacteraceae bacterium | reverse complement strand
AGGCCACCCCGTTGGCTCCTCCGCAAACGGCAGACGTACCTGTGATGGATCCCGCCGCTCCCGGAAGCGGGTTAACTGTTACGTTCAACTGCGTAGGATTGGGTACAGTGCATCCCGAAACATTGGTGAAATTCACACTGACCCACTGTGCTCCTGAAGCTACCCATGACACGGTGATAGCATTGGTCCCCGATCCATAATTTATGACCCCTCCGGAAGAAATATTCCATACATAGTTGGTCATTCCTAATTGGGTCGTATAGGTATAATAACCGGAGTTGACACATAAGCTTGTACTGCCAGTGATTGTGGGGGTAGTGCTACTGTTAACCGTTACCGGGTAAACAGTCGGTGAAGCGGCAGTGCAACCGTTGGCATTGGTATAGTTTGCCGAAACACTTTGAGAACCCGCTGTATTCCATGTTACGCTGATAGAGCTGGATCCCAAGCCTCCCGTAATGGTGCCTCCGGCAGTTATGGTCCATATATAACTTGTCATACCTGACTGAGTACTGTAAACTACCGGTACAGTAGTGCATGCTGTTCCGGGTCCGGAAATGACAGGCACCGGCAGTGGATTGACAGTAACGGGATAACAAACCGGGGCAAGACCGACGCAACCGCTGGAATTCGTGTAGTTCACGCAAACTGTCTTTGTGCCTGCAGAGGTCCAGGTTACGGTAACAGTATTGTTTGCTGTTCCGCCGCCAGCGGTGATGGTGCCGCCTGTGACAGTCCATAAATAATTGGTCATCCCCGACTGGGTAGTATAAGTATTCCCGGTGCTGTTCAGACAAACGTTTGACGGGCCGGCAATGGTCGGTGTCGGATAAGGATTCATGGTAATGCCCAACTGTGAAGGTGAACCATTACCACAGGCAGCAGTTCCATAAACCATCAGATAACCAGTAACTGCATTGTATGCATAACTCACAGTAATGGTATTGGTATTGAATCCTGAAGTAATAGTGCCACCGATCGGAAGTGTCCATACATAACCAGAAGCGTTCGGGATGGTAACTGAATAAATATAACCTGATCCGCCCTGGCAAACCTGGGTAGGGCCGCTGATTGGGCCTGCAGGCCCTGCAACGGGGCATGCTGTCGTGAAAGTCATATCATTTCCATTGACTGTGCCTACTGAATTTACTCCATTAACCCTGTAATGGTAAAGTGTATTATTAAGAAGACCGGTAATGTTTGCACTGACATTAGTTGCAGTATTCCCATTAACTGGAGTCGGGGTTCCCTGAACATTAGTCCCATAAGCGACCGTCAATCCATAATCAAATGTCACGGCGGTTGAAGCACCATTTGCAGTTATTGTGCCATTCAGGGTCGCCGTAGTGAAAGTAATACCGGACGCTGAAGTGGTCACAACAGTAGGTGCAAGTGCCGGTGTGGTAAAAGTCAAATCATTGCCGCAACTGGAACCTCCTGCACTTACTCCACAGATCTGGTAATGGTATGTGTTACCGGGCAGTAATCCTGTGAGATTTGCCAAAACAGGAGTTACGGTATTGCCAGTGACAGTGACAGGTACTCCCGGAAGAGTGTTTCCGTAAGCTGTGGTCAATCCATAACTAAATGAAGTCGTCGTTGAATAGGCATTTGCATTTACGGTCCCGTTCAAGGTTGCCGTTGTCCCGGTAACCGCCGTAGCGGTAGTTGTAACCACCGTAGGAAAGGTCAGGGTTGTGAATGTGAGGTCGGGTCCATAATCTGTTACACCCAGTGTTGTTACCCCTCTTGCCCTGAAATGATAAAGAGTGTTTTGAGCCAGACTGGTAAGTGCTGTATTGATGTTGGTAAGGGTGCTTCCGGTGACCGATGAGGGTGTGCCTGCAACGCTTGTGCCGTAGGCGGTGGTCAGTCCGTAATCGAAGAAGCTGTTCACCGTGAGGGTGTTGGCGTTAATGGTTCCGTTCAGGGTTGCAGTGGTTGCGGTAATTGCCGTTGCGGCGGTGGTGTTCACCAATGGATCGGCTGCGAATTCATAAGCTCCCATATCCGGAGGATTGCTTCGTACTGTACCATTAATGTCTGTAGGTACTAATGGAATATAGATCCCGGCATTATTCATTAAGGTTGTTGTTGGTACAAGGTTGGTTGCAGAGGTAAATAACGGGTTCACATTGATACCGTTTGCTTCCATTCCGGTACCAGTCTTCCATGCCGCAAGGGTTGCATATTGCACTGCGTTTAAATACGCGATATTCGGGCCAATGCCATCATCCCAATAATCGTTGTAGTTAAGGTTTGAAAAAGTCGCAGCGGTTCCAGCACACTGAATATCATAAGTATAAGAAGTCGGACTACCAGAACCCGGTTGCAGGGAATTCTTGAAGATATTATTCTCTACATCCAACAGCGTAACCCCGCTGTTGATTCCAAGACAGGCAGTTGCATTGGAATAAGTGGAAGAAGTAAAACTACCCTGCATATTGATCGAGTTATGATAAAACTTGATGTTTCCGCCTGCAGTAATATAAACCCCGTAAAGGTTATCTGCATTTACTCCTGTGGTATAACTATCAGACTTAATGTTATAGATCACGTTATTCGAGATTTCGTTCACCGTAGAAGCGTCACCGGCGTAATAAATCCCCCAGCATCCCCAGCCGCCGGTTAATGTTACATAAAACCAGTCATGGATCTTGTTTGAACGGATCCTGGCATTGGTAGTTGCTGTGCTCATATAGAGGCCTGCCTGAGAGTTATTGGTATTACCAGACGGACCGCCCATAATCTCATTGCCGGATACAAGGCAGTTATCTGCCTGAGCAATAAAAATTCCATATTTATCAAGAGCGGTTGCATCTATTGTCGAGCCGATGGTGTTGCCGAGAATCTGACAATTTTCTGCCTGGTTACCGGAAATACCTGCAAGCTGCATCCCTTCATAGGCACTGTAGATATTGTTGTTTTGAACAATATCGTTAGTATAACCGCCTCCGGCACCATTGAAGATAAATGCATAGGTCGTATTGGTTACCTGTGTACTTGCCATGAAATTGCAGTTCTTGATGGTGCAGTTGGATGCTCCCACCAATCCATTATTAAAGATACCAAGGCAATAGGTTCCTGAGACAGTGTTTGTTTGCTGGAAAGTAAGGCTTTTGTCAGTACCACCGCTATTCGAGCCATTAAGGATCAGATATTGGGTTCCGAACAGGACAAAAATTCCTGATGTGGAAGATCCTGAGATAGTAGGTGTAACACCTGTATTCGGTTTGATTGTTATGGTGTTGATCGCGCTGGAGCCTGCAATGTTTCCAAGAACGATCGGGAACGTTTCAGATGCGCCATAAGATGCATCAGTGAGTACCAGTGTGACCGGACATGTCATTTCTGAACTATTAAGTGCATTGACAGCTGCCGTAATTGAAGTATATATCTGACCAACTCCCACGTTAAAGGTTCCGCAAATTGCCGGAACGATCTTATAGGCATATAATGTTGAAGGAGGAGTCGATACAGCCGGAGGATTTATTGTGTATCCTGAAGCGCCCGTTGACGGATTTGCCCCTACGTTAGGGGTTGGAGTAACAATGTCCTGTGCTACCAGGTAATAATAAATAGAGTCGCCAAGGGCAACTCCTGCGCCAAAGGTGAAGGTGTATGTATTGCTGCTCACATATACGGCCTGGGTACTGTTCCACGTACCTACCCAATTCTTTTTCCAGTAAAGACGGGGCAAACCAGCTCCGCTGGTTGGAACTCCCGTCTGGTCAGTAATAGATGTGGTCAATGTTCTTGCAAGAAGGGATGAGGTATTTGCGAGTGGGGTAAAATTCTCGGCCGGTGGGGTAAGGTCAAGCAGGAGACCTCCAAATTCATCAGCTCCGATATCAGGTGCTGTTGCACTATAACTGACATTGTTCGGATAGCCAGTATTAGGATAACGGGCATCACCATCCCAGTCGGTCGTAATGTTCACCGGCGTTGAAACTACCGATCCGCCGCTTTCACATTGGGTAGGCACCGTAGTCTTCATATGCAGATCGTATGGGGTGGTGGTAATGTTAACAAATGGCGGCAGCTCTGTGACGGATTGTGCATCCCTGGGGCTGACCAGATTTTGATAGGCTGCAAGGGTCTGTTCCCGGTTTGTACCATCATAATAAATCAGGTTTGTAAGGCTGGGCGTCCCGGCATAGAACAGGTTGTTATTTGATGTTGACACATAGGTAGTCAGTGTGGTCGATGTTCTCTTATATGTTGATGTTATATATGTAGTACTGGCGGGAGCCGAAGAGACGTTTACGACCACATTATTACGGAGTTCAACATTGACACCTGTCGAGGCATAGATCCCGTTCGTTACGAATGTTGTTGCCGAAGTACTGGTGGCATTCAGATAGATTGTATTGTAATACATATTATCATTTGTTCCTCCGGCCAGATAAACGCCGGCAATTCCATTAGCACTGGTGGATGCCGGGGCCCTGAGATCGGAAATATAGTTGTTGTAAAGATTATTGGTGGTTCCGGAACCTACATACATGCCGTAGTAATAACCCGAAGTGCCAGCCATGCTTACATTATAAAGTTTGTTCTTGAAAACATTGGTCCCATTAGTACCACCTATATAGTAACCATATCCATAACCATATCCTGTGCCGCTATTATTAATAGCCAGGTTATAGACATTATTTGAATAAACGCTGGTTTGATTATAACAATACATGCCATACATATATCCATAACCTGTTGAACTTGCATTAATAGTATTACCATATACATTATTTGAATACATGCTTATACCGTAATAGCTGTAGATACCATAGATGTAACCATATCCGGTCGAGTTGGAATTGATTGTCAGGTTGTATACGTTATTATTATAAACGCTTCCTGATGAAGAACTCAATGGATTAGAGTAAATTCCATAAATAAGGTTCGACGATGTATAAGATGTAGTAACCGTTTGATCGTGTACCGCATTATTATAAACAGCTTGTGTTGCAGCCGAGTTGGAGGCATAAATACCATAGAGGAATCCTCCATAGGTAACCTGGGCAGGGATGCTGTTAAATGAAACATTATTATCGTGAATAGAATAAGAAGTGGTTCCGGCCATATCAAGGCAATACATGTAAGCTGATGTTGATTGTGTACCTGCACCTGAACGCTGGTTATTGGTAACGGTATTTAAATATACATTGCCTATGCCACCCGTTCCGCTGTTGGTATAACAAAGATACATGTAAGCACTGCCGGCCATAACATTATTGTTGACCGTATTAGAATAAAAATTAGTGTTAAAGGCAGTGGCGCCGTTGTAAATCCCGTAGAAATAACCTGTAGTTGCATTAGGCTCGGTGCAGTTCTGCACAGTATTATTGTATATGTTCAGAGTATTGGTAGTTCCTCCTGTTCCCAGTCCAATATTATAGATCCCATATACGTAACCAGTGGTACCCAGGCTGTGGGTAAGGGTAATTGTGTTTCCATAAATATTTGCGTTGGCATTTGTAGATGTACCCCCGTAAATTCCGTAGATTGCTGTTGTTGCAGCCGTTCCGGTACCGCCATTAATATTGCAATTGGCAATATTCAGGCCGTTCTGGTAATAAACATAAACACAGTAGACTGCAGTGGCGCCACCTCCGAAGTTCGTAATAATATTGCCTGTAACCGATCCGATGTCATTGTTCTGATCATAAAATGCATAAGGAGTAACATCAGCAAAACCATACAGATAGATTCCATCATAGCAATTAGTGATTATATTGCCATAAAATTTATTATTCGAGTTTGCACCTGAAGCTGCTGTCACTGTCAAAGCAGTGGTTGGCGCTGCAGTGGTCCCGTTGTTTGAATAAATACCGTATGTTACATTTGTGTTTGCTTTGTTCAGAGTGATCATACAGTTTTTAATGGTGATATTCTGAGACCCCTGGGTGCCGGAAGCCTTCAGAAGGGCATAGCCATATTCCATCTCAGTCACTGCTGTGGTATTTAAGGCATTTTCCTGAAGGTCAATGCCATTGAAGGTAACATAGCTGATTCCTGAAAATGCAATAATCGCGTCAAATGTCCCTGTACCCACACCAGCCGTGATCAAAGGATCTGCACCACTCCCTGATTTCTGAAATACGACCTGGTTGGATGCGTTTGGCATGTTGGTGGGAATAGTAAAATACCCGGCAGTCGGAGAAACAAAAGTTTCTGTGTACCCTGCAGTTACATTAAATGTAACGCCACCGGTACCGACGCCTGAAGTATTCAATGCTGCAATTGCCGAGGCAACGGTTGCATAGGTTGCACCGGGAATAGTATAAGTCCCGCTGATTTGTGAAAATGAAATGGTATTCATGACAATCATGAAACCAAAGAGTACAAACATTCTTTTCATTTGTATAATTTTTAAGTGATTATTTTTGCTGATTCTTCTTATTGGACCTGGCAGGTTTTTTTGAGAAATTCTGGTTCTTCTCTTTCTCTTCAAGGATTCTTTTTAAAACAAGATTTTGAATTTCTATGACTCTAAGTCCTTTCTCTATCTCATCTTCGTTCGGAAAAGTTTTATTCTTATCAGGTGATGGTAATTTTGAATTTGAAGTTGAGCGTGCATTCGGGCAGC
>CAZUYY010000146.1:0-6628 GCA_964624935.1 uncultured Prolixibacteraceae bacterium | reverse complement strand
ATCCCTATGATTGGTCAACTTGCGAACAAAAAATTACTACTGCCTGGTTATTGGCTTTTCCGGAAAACACCATAATCATCTGGGACTCCTATTTTGGCACACATGAATGTAATGTCCCACTTAATATATTGGAAAAAACAGGAGCATACAGACTTTTAAATGTCTTCAGACCTGTTCCATCTAAGAATTCATGGTATGATCCAGCTTATCAGATCTGTATCTTTAAAAAAGCTCCATATGGTAAATTTATTGATAATAAGCCAATCAGGGATTCGATTGAGGCAAAAAATAACGAGCCCCAAATAATTCAATTCATTACCGGGGATACTTTTGAAAAGAATTTGAAAAGGAAAGCTAATGAACATATTTCCCGAGAGTTTGCGATGACTGGAGCATATTCCTACAAAGCAAACAGTTGGGAGGAATTTATTTTACCTTACGAACTTGATATTTCAAATATCATCCGGCAGAAAAAAAATGTTTCCATCAGAGTGACATGTTATGTTTATCCACTGGTACTATTCAAAGAAAATGATACACGCCTGGTAATCACCCTTAAAGACAAGAATGAATATTATCAATCTCTTCCTTTGGATTCAGTTGCCAGGCAGATTAATCAATGGAACCAAGTTTCTTTTAAAGCAACTTTCCCACTAATCAAATCTACCGACAGACTGGTAGTCTATTTCTGGCATCTCGGCAAGAAGGAATTTTACATTGATAATATTAAAATTGAGAGGGTTGTTCCCTGATCCGAAGTGATCTTCAAAATATTAATAATAAAGCTCGGATATCTCGTCATTAAACCTTCACACGTCTTTATTCTATTCCTTTTTTTTCTTTGATTTTGAATACTGCTCAACAGCATCAATATGTAACATCTGCTCAACAGGGATCTTAAGTTTTAGTGCCTTTTGACTGATGATTGAGAATGCCTCTGGATCAGATCTTATATTGTTTGCAATATATTCGATGCTGTCCTCACTGGATTTATTTTTCAATTGTGGAAAATCAACATTGAATTCATACCTTGCCGCTATGGTTGTTAACTCTTCTATTGTACGTCCTGAATTGTTTGCATTTTCAACTATTGAAGTGAACCATTCGCGACTGCCTCTGACAAGGTTTTCGTATCTCAGGACAGGATTTTCAAGTATGTTGGGGTGGAGTGCAAGGTAAGTATCTTCAATAAAATTAAAAAATCCGCTATGGAGATTCATATCTGATGACATTAGCAGGATGACATCAAATTGCCCAAGCTTATTTAACAAGTCAGATTTATCAAGTCTTGTCTGATCGGATACTCCTGGACCACTTTTTAACCAATCATTATAGTACCAGTATTCGTTCTCAGAAAAAATGTCCAGCGCAATTGTTTTCTGAACCAGGTCATAATAACTGTCTGAGACAACCAGGACTTTAAGTTTCTTTTGTCCGGGTTCAATCACTACTGAATATTGTGGATAAGCCGTTGGTGCGTAACGTAGTGGAAAAATAAGATTTAAAAGAATACCGATATCATTATCATCACCAGGGACGGTGTCGGAGACGTTGACTCTTTTGATCCAGATGTGTGGGAGTTTTGTCTGATGGATCTTTTCCGTAAACCTCAGAAGAGTATCCATTGCCTTGATCATGCCATAGGTGCTCCAATGCATTCCGAATTTTGGAAAAAGCGGGAACCTGCAGGTATCTTTCGCACCGAGAAAATACTTGCTTAGGTCGAGGTACGGTATATTGTATTGATCAAATCTCATGCGGAAATATTCATAATTACTTAAAGATCTTCGTTCCGGGTGAAAATGAGCAGGTATCTTTTCAGGAAAAAAGCTGGCTTTACCAGGAAGAAAAACCGGGATAAGGTCAATGTCCAGTGATTTCAACAACGGTAAAATATCTTTCAATTGATCGACTTTACGGTCTATGGGTGCTCTGCCAATAAAATATTTCCCTGTGTATTCAAATATGTATTCATCCTCAAAAAGGACATCGTTATAACCAGCCAGGAACCTGCCCGCATTTGTCATTCCGAAGAGGGAATAATCATATTGATTACGAAGGCGGGTCAGTGTGTTTTTGAATCCTACATGACTTTCTATGCTTTTTTGGAATCCCTCCTGAAAATTGCCGGAAAACCATGAACTCCATGATAATTGTTTCAGGTCAGGAGGTCCTGCCTGCCCGATATATCCCATCAGATCCGGATCCTTAAGGATATGGTAACGGGATTGCAGGAGTGGAAAAACCATCACCATCAGGATAATAAAAAAGAAAAAATTCCGGAACCATTTCATATTAACCTGGTTTATATTGCAAAGTGGTTAATACTATTATGTGGAAAACCGCCAGCAAAATCATGAGATGTCTTTTAACCAGGAGATGAATGATATTCTTGTTTAAAAACGGAAATAAATGAAGGGGCTGAATCCGCTTGATGTTATCGTCGCCTCATTCAGGATAAAAAGCAAGATCGCCAGAATTGAAAAAATCAGGATTGTAATAATTCCGGGGTTTGCATAAAGTCTTTCCTGCCACTTTTCGATCCTTTTAAATCCTCCCCAGAAAGAGAAGAATATGGCTATGCACAACATGGTCCAAAACTTCGGATTAAGCCAGACTTCATTTTCTGCTTTAACAAAGGAGAACATTCTCCGGATATAGAAATGAAAATAATCCAGGCTTTCCGATCTGAAAAGCACCCATCCAATAACTATGGTGAAAAAGGTGATGATCTGACTTGGGATCTTCCCGATTTTTTTAAAAAACTTCAGCAGGAACAGGCGATCGATGATCAGGAAGAAACCCTGATAGACGCCCCAGAAAATAAAGGTCCAGGCTGCACCATGCCAGAAACCGCAAAGCAGGAATGTTACGGAAGTCGCCACCAGGTAAATAATTTTATCTGCCCGTATCCCTGCATAATTTTCTTTTTTTAATTTCCTGGATGTTGCATAGGCAAGGCGTAAAAAGACGTAATCCCGAAACCAAAAGGAAAGTGTCATGTGCCATCGCCTCCAGAATTCTGTAATGCTTTTAGAAACATAAGGATTGTTGAAATTTTCCGGCAACCTGAAACCAAACATCCGGGCAAGGCCGAGGGCCATATCGGTATAACCTGAAAAATCAAAATAGATTTGAAAAGTATAAGCAATGGCTCCGATCCATGCGAGAGAACTTGAAAGGTGAAGTGAACTTAGTCCAAAGATCTGGTTAACTTGCTGGGCAAGTGTATCAGCGACTAATACTTTTTTCGCCAGCCCGATTATAAATCTGTAAAATCCAATCAACCGGTCATCGGTGGTTTCCTGCTGACTTCTGTCATGAACCTGATCTGCAATTTGCCCGGGCCTGACAATGGGACCTGACAGGATTTGTGGGAACATGAAAATATACAAGGCATAATCCTGGATTTTTTCAAAAGGAGTGGTGGTTTTCCTTGAAATATCGAAAGTATAGGATAGTTTCTGAAAAGTGATGAAAGAAATTCCCACAGGAAGTGCGATTTTTGTCCAGGGGCCGTGCTTACCACCAAACCAGCCAAGAATGACATCAAACTGGCCTTCAAAAAAATTCATGTATTTGAAATACAGCAATAAACCAAGATTCATAATGACCGATAGCCAGAAAAGTGTTTTTTTCAGGCTTCTTTCTGTTTTGGATATAGCTTTGATGATAAAATAATCAATCACCACTGAACCCATAAGATAGAACACAAATTTAGGGGCGCCCCAGGCAAAAAAGAAAATGCTGACCAGAAGCAGGAAGATATTTTTAAATTGCCTGTCCAGCAGATAATAAATGATCAGCAATCCCGGTAAAAAATAGAGTAAAAATATGCTGCTGTTAAAGATCATATGTTTAGCATTAGTCCTTTTTATCTGACAGTTCCCAGTTCACCATGTAAATTGCTGATTCCCTTATCATTTCATCCAAGGGTAAATGCTGCTCCTCAGCACTTTTCTTTACATTGTTCAGCCAGTCTTTCGCATTCCTGATCTGTTTTTCATAATAAATTACGCGCGACCAGGATGGCTCCAGTTCAGCATATAGCCGGTCAATAAAATCAAATCCAAGATTTCCATTGCCTGCATTGGTCTGAAGAAACAGGATAATATTCTGACGATTCACCGCTTCCATAAAATTCAGTTCACCAATGTTCATGGGCTTTTCAAATGTTTGCGGATATATATCCTTCCCATAATACCAGAATTCAAGATTGCGGAACATGTTCTTGATGATCCCTGGGTAATACCAGGTCCAATAGAAACTGTCGCCTATGATCAAGCCGTTTGGTTTGGGCTTCATTGTATCGCTGGTAAAATAGTATTTTGGGTAAGCGTAGTCTGGATGCGGGATCTTCCAGATCAGGTTCATTGTTTTCTCAATATCGGCATCTTCATCCCTTGCATTCTTGTCTAACTCAATATTATTTACGACCATCGACGACATTGGATAGCCGGTTTTTATTTCCAGATACCTGATCAGTGAGTCGGCTGCTTTTACAGCGCCATAGGTGCTCCAGTGTATTCCTGTTTTCGGGTATAGCGGGTAGCGGCTGGTATCTTTCGCTAATTTGAAATAACGGTTAAAATCAACTATATTGATTCCAGCTTCACTGCATTTCCTGATATAGTAAGAGTAATTTGTATTCTCCCGTTTATCCTTCAGGAAGTGGGACGGTACATATTCGGGATAAAAGGTGCCTTTATCCGGGGCAAAAACGACAAGAAGGAAAATCTTTTTCTCTTTCCACAGCCGCTCCTGGAGGATTTTCAACAACCTTACCTTTTCGTTGCAGTATCTTTTTCCGATAAAATTTGTCCCCAGGTAAGAGCTGATATATTCAGTACCATAAAGGTATCCGTGTTTCCCAACCATGCACTTGCTGGCATGGGCGATTGAAAAGATGCTGTAATCAAGTTGGTTGCAAAGCCTGACAAATTTGCTTTTAAAGCCCGGATAATCTTCAATATGCCGCCTGAATTGATCCTGATAAGTACCCTTGAACCATCCGGAAACTGTGAATTCAGGTATTTCCGTCAGTGAAAATACTCCATTTAATTCTTTTGAAGAGATTAATTTCAACTTCTTCTGGATCGCTGGAAAAATCAGGATCAGTAAGATAAGAATAAAAAGACATTTTTTCACAAAATTCATCGGGCAAAAAGTTATTCCAATCGAAGGATCAAATCATCAAAACAGATGGCATCTTTCTGCCCAATATTCCAAATGCCCACATCGCACATACAATTTTGATCCAACCATTCAGGAATTTCAATGATACCGTTAACTTTTGTCCAGTGATCAGGTTCTTTTATAAATTCATCGACATTCAATCGTTGAAAATAATAAATTGTATGTCTCCAATCCTCAAAAACAAAATACACGAGCAGATCCGTTTTTTTCAGTTTTCCAGGGTTTATCCAGATACTTGCTGATATCCGTTTCACAGGATTCTTTATTATGGTTGCAAGATGTCGCCGGAATATTGAATAGAACTCTGTGTTTTTATCAACGATAGCTGCCATGGTAGGAGAATGTACACATTTAAATTGTGTATTCCTGGTATAAAAAGGATGGTTCTCGAAATCCTCTTTGAATGTATAAGTCGTTCCAGGGAAATGGTAAAGTCCTGCAATGTCTAGGTACTGGAGGTAATAATCCCATGACCAGGTCGAAGATGCATTCCAGCTTTGCCGCCAAGTCAATCGTTGGTTATAATAGCAGGAAGTAAAAATCAGTAGTACGATTATTGAACGCAGGTAAATGTTTTTTAATCTTTTTATTGAACCTAGAAAATATGCAAATGGAACAGACAACAATGCATAATATTCGACAAATGGTCTATACCCGAAACTTCCACCAAAATACCAGCATTGCCATGAAGAAAACAGGTAACTGATAACAAGGAAAATGCTGCCGATAAAGATCCCGTTAGGTTGTTTTTCCCGGATCATTTGAATAATTCCGATGATGAAAGAAAGTGCAAGAGGTGTATAAAGAAAAAAACTATTCAATGGCGAGAACCAGACAGATAATATCTGAGGATTGTTCCAGTTCCGGAATGTTTCGCCAGGATAGGAATAAAAGAAAAAATGTCCCGTCAGGTACTTCCAGTAGAGTAATTGTGGAAAAAAAACAATGCCAGAAACGATGAAAAACGTGAGAATATATGAGGGTCTTAAAAATATGTGAATACGGTTTAAGAGGGTTTTCACAGAAGTAATATCGAGAAAAATCAGCCATGAAAAGAGTAGAATATTTGTCGGTCGGATAAGGATGGCTAATGATAACACAAAACTGATCCCCACGATCAGACCATAAGATTTCTTCTCACGAATCAGGAATTTCTTTAAGAGAAATAGAAACAGACAAAAAAGGAAGAATGAGTTAACATGTGACATTAATCCTTCATCAATTCCGTAATAAAAAAGGTTTGTCCCGGCAAATAATAAAAACACGGTAATCAAGGAAAGTTTTTTTGAAAAATAAAATCGTAAAAATCGAAACAGGAAATAAAGACCTATGATCAGATAAAAAACTCCCGGCACCAGAATCATCTGCTCATAAAACTACGAAAACCCATCTGGTTGTATTTCCTCATGAATGGCAATAGAATGGAAAACTA
>CAZUYY010000145.1:0-6641 GCA_964624935.1 uncultured Prolixibacteraceae bacterium | reverse complement strand
GGGCCTGGTTCTTCAGGAGTACTGGTGTTTGATTCTTCCCTTTATCATAGTAAAACACCCGATCAGCCTGGCGGTGGAACTGTCGACTGGACAAATCCCTGGGGGGAATATAAATATATTGATAATATTGAGATTCGTGAGGATGGAGGTACCCCGGGCTTTTTGCAAGCCATGAGAACAGCATTGGCACTGGAACTGAAGAACCGGATGGGCATTATAAAAATGCATCAGCGTGAAAATGAACTTCTTTCCATCGCTTTTTCCGGGCTGTCACGGATCCCGGGTCTGCATTTATTAGCTGAAAATACAAAAGACAGACTTGGGATTGTGTCATTTTATATAGATTCCATCCATTTTAATCTTATTGTAAAACTTCTTAGTGACCGCTTCGGAGTACAGGTCAGAGGAGGATGCGTATGCGCAGGAACCTATGGCCATTATTTATTGAATGTAAGTCATGAAAGATCAAAACAGATCACTGATAAGATCAATCAGTGCGATTTATCAGAGAAACCCGGATGGGTGAGACTTTCTATTCACCCAACCTTGAAGAATGAAGAATTACATTATATAATTGATGCCATAAAACAAATCCGGCGAAATCATCTGGAATGGGCAAAAGACTATTCTTATGATAAAAGGACCAATGAGTTCAGGTATAACAAGATCATCAATGATCCAATAAATGTAGAGTCCTGGTTCAATTCGATTTGTGATTAATATCACAATCGTATGTGATAACGTTAACGATAATTCCATCTTATCACTACGTTCCCTAAATTACCTTTGCCGCTGAATATATATACGTATATACATATAAACTTTTGTAATATGAACATTGAACTTGAAAAACAATTCCAGGAACTACAGGAAAGAGTTAAAAAACTGGAAATAGGTACCAAAGATCAATTATCCATGGTCGTTTTTTCAGGAGATCTGGATAAAATTTTAGCGGCTCTTATCATTGCAACAGGGGCTGCCGCTTATGATATGAAAGTAAAGCTTTTCTTCACTTTTTGGGGGATCACTGCTTTGCGCGATCCAAAGAAAAAAGGAAAGGGAAAAAACTTAATTGAAGAAATGTTTGGCATGATGTTGCCGAAAGGTGCCGGGAAAGTAAAATTATCAAAAATGAACATGGGCGGCATGGGTACTGCTATGATCAAAGGGATCATGAAGAAACACAAGGTCGCTTCACTCAAGGAAATGCTTAAAACTGCCGGAGAGATCGGTGTCGAGATCAATATTTGTGAAATGTCAATGAACCTCATGGGTTTTAAAAAAGAAGAAATGATCGATTACCCGGGTGTGACTATCTGCGGAGTTGCAACATTCCTTTCAGATGCCCAGGAAAGTAAAATTCAATTATTCATATAACACTAAATAACAATGACTACTGAAGAACTGAGAAATTTAAAGCCAAATACCATTGTAGATGCCCGTGGAACTGCTTGTCCGGGACCATTATTAGCAGCAAAAAAAGGAATCGGAGAAATCAATTCCGGTGAAATAATGGAAATCTATTCTTCCGATGAAGGAACCAAAAATGATATTCCAAAGTGGTGTCAGAAAATGACCCATGAATTCCTTGGGATCGTTGAAGAAGACAGTTATTCAAGATTATTCCTGAAGAAAGCATAAATGACCGGTTAAACCGGTACTATATAACTTACATGTTTTTTCATTTTTATTGAGCCAGGTAGCCCGAAGAATCGGGTCTCAGTCTAAGATATTGCCTGAATGAACCTATAAAAACTTTTCTATCATGGAAAGCAAAAACAAGCGACCAAAAATCCTGGTCTTTTCCACGGATAAAATCTCAGACCCTGGCATTGATCAGGCGGGACTAAGGAAGATCCATTATTCTCCGGCCGTATATGTCATCAGCCTGCCTTGTTCCTCAGGAATTAAGCCCCGATGGATTTTACATGCATTCAAACAAGGCTTTGACGGGGTTTTTATTGCAGCCGACGGACATGAATGTTCTTATAGTCCTAAATGTCCTGAACTGACGAACCACATCATTGAAGAATCCCAACGCCTCATGAAAGCAAATAACATTAATCCAAAGAGGATCAGGATGGCGGCAATCTGTTCCGTTTGTGCCGAGCCATTTGCAAGTCATATGTCAAATTTCACAAAAATCTTAGCTGAACTGGAATGACAAAGAATAACCAAACCTATGATACCCTTGTCATTGGCGGTGGAATAGCCGGACAGGAAGCGGCATTGAGCCTTGCCAATATGGATTACAAAGTGCTGCTGGTCGAAAAAGGATTGTCGATCGGTGGCAAAATGATCCAGTTGAGTAAGGTGTTTCCCACCCTTGATTGTGCTGCCTGCATTACGACCCCTAAGATGTCAGAAACAGCAAGACATCAGAATATTATAATCCTGCTGAACAGTGAAATTGAAAGTATTCAAAAGGTAAACGGACATTTCGATGTGAATGTTGCTAAACACGCACGTTACGTAATACCTGAGAATTGCACCGGATGTCAGGAGTGTGAACAAGCCTGCCCGGAAGTGAGAATGGATGAATACAATATGAATCTGGCAGGAAGAAAAGTTGCTTACATACCCTTTAGTCTGGCAAATCCCCGGATTGCCGTGATTGACAGGCAGAATACTTCTGCTCCCTGCATTGCAGCATGTCCGGGAAGAGTGAAGCCTTACGGATATATCACGCTGGTCAGGAACGGCCAGTACGAAGAAGCCATGAAATTACACATGGAAGATGCACCCCTGCCAGGAAGTCTTGGCAGAGCCTGTTATGCACCCTGTGAAGGGGAATGTACGCGGGGCAGTCTGGAAGCCCCGGTGGATATCAGACGGATTAAAAGATTTTTTGCAGAAGACTATTACTCAAAAAACCCTGAACCACCAAAGGTCACAATCGAAAAGAAATCAGGGAAAAGAATAGCAATTATTGGATCAGGACCGGCAGGACTTACGGCTGCTTATTTTCTGGCTTTAAAAGGCCACCAGGTAAAGATCTTTGAAGCGGCTCCGGAATTAGGGGGAATGTTAAAACTGACCCTGCCGGAATACAGGTTACCAAATAGTGTTGTAGACAGGGATATTCAAAACATCCTGTCCCTTGGTGTTGATTATGAAGTTAAGCGAAGGATTGAACGACTGGATGACCTGAAAAAAGAAGGGTTTGATATTTCATTTGTTTCAGTTGGAACACATGAAACTACTTCTATGAAAGTGGATGGGTCAAAGCTGCAAGGCATTGTTTCCTGCCTCGATTTTCTGCGCGAATCCAAGATCGGTAAAAAAACCGATCTGACAGGTAAAAAGGTGATGGTGATTGGGGGAGGAAATACCGCAATGGATGCCTCACGGACGGCAATAAGACTCGGGGCATTATTAGTCAAAATTATTTACCGCAGAAGCCGTGAGGAGATGCCCGCATGGAAAGTCGAACTGCAAGAAGCAATTGAAGAGGGTGTTAAAATAGATGTATTGTGCAATCCGGTCAAATTCAGTGGTGAAAACGGTATCATTAAAAAAGCTGAATTGATCCGGATGAAGTTAGGTGAACCGGATGAAAGCGGCAGAAAAAGTCCGGTGGAAATCAAAGGTTCGGAATATTCCGAGGATGTGGACTTTGTGATTGAAGCTATTGGATTACAACCTACCACGTCGATTTTTAAAAACGAACTTGAACTTGCAAAAAATGGCAGGATCAAGGTTAATGAGAAAACACTCCAAACGTCAACTTCGTGGATTTTCGCCGGTGGTGACTCTGTGACAGGTTCTTCCACCATAATTGAAGCCATCGGGCAAGGGAAAAGAGCCGCGTTTTATATTGATAAATATCTATCCAATGAAAACCCTGAAGATTTTGAATTCGGTGATAAGTTGACGGCTGTCGATAAAAAAGTAATTCTCAGTCGTGAGAACATTTTACACAAACCGGCTATGGATGATAATCTAAGGCCTATTGCAGAAAGGATCAGGGATTTTAAAGATATTGAACTCACATTCACAGAAGAACAGGTAAAACAAAGCACTGAACGGTGCCTTGATTGCAGCAATTGCCGTGAATGTCATCAATGCATCACTGCCTGCCCTGCCAATGCCATTGATTTTTCTCAAAAAGAAGAGAGAATTTCAGCAAAAGCCAGCAGTATTATTGTTTCTTCCGGATTTCATCTTTTCAACGCAGATGGCAAGCCACAATATGGATCTGCAAAGTATGCAAATGTCATCAACTCAATGCAAATGGACCGGTTGATTGCGCCTACGCGGCCCTTTAATAATGTTTTACGTCCGGGAGATGGAAAAATGCCGGGAAATATTGCTTATGTGCTTTGTACAGGCTCACGGGATTCAAGTCTTGAGAACTACCGTTCGTGCAGTGCTGCCTCTTCCAACAACCCGATCTGTTCTCAGATCTGTTGCATGTATTCTATTAAGCAGGCACAATTGCTGATGGGTGCATTACCCATGGCCGCTATCACTATCTATTATATGGATATCCGTGCATTCGGTAAAGGATATGAGGAATTTTATCAACAGTCAAAGTCAATGGGAATCAGTTTTGTGAAAGGAAAGATTGGCCGGATCAAAGAGAAGGATGATAACAGTGGTGATCTGATACTTCGTTTCGAGAACATTGAAACAGGGCAGGTGAAAGAAGTATCGCATGATCTGGTTGTCCTGTCAGTTGGTGTTCAACCTAATAATGAAATCGTAAAGGCTTTTACAAATGCTCCTCTTGAACTTGATGAATTCAGTTTCATAAAACAAGTAGATGTCTTGACCAGTCCTGCAAGAACAACCATCGAAGGTGTCTTTGTAGCCGGAACGGCGGCAGGACCGATGGATATTCCTGATTCAATCTTATCAGCCGGTTGTGCAGCATCTGAAGTCGCCGCTTATTTGAATGTAAAATAACCCGTTCCAAGGGACAGAAATATGGAAGAAAAACAAAAAAAAGAACGAATCGGAGTTTATATATGTCATTGCGGCGGAAATATTTCCGACTATGTGGATGTGTCTCAGATTAAAGATCTCGTTAAAAACGAAGAGGGGGTTATTATCTCCAAAAATGTGATGTTCGCTTGCGCTGACTCTAATCAGACAGAGATGATCAAGGATATTGAAGATGAAAAACTGGATGCGATTGTGGTTGCATCCTGTTCTCCTAAACTTCATCTTCACACTTTCCGGAATGTCGCATTAAGGGGTGGAATCAATCCCTATAATTATACTCAGGTAAATATCCGTGAACAATGTTCATGGGCACATTCCGACATGCCGGGAGAAGCGACAATAAAAGCTGCGGGTCTCATCAGGGCGGGAATCCAAAAAGTTTCCTTTTCAGAAGCACTGGAAAACATAGAAGTTCCTTCAACAAGAGCTGTGGTTATCATTGGGGCGGGTGTTTCAGGCATGCGGGCATCGATTGATCTTGCCAAAATGGGAAATCAGGTTTACCTTATTGAAAAGGAAACTGAAATCGGCGGCAATATTGCCAAATGGAAAGATCTGTTTATCACAGGGCAGAAAGGAAATACCATTATTGAAGCGCTTGACAAACAGATCAGGGAACTCACAAACATCACCGTTTTTACCGGTGCAACGATTGAAAAAGTTTCCGGAAGTCTTGGTAACTTCATTGCACATGTCAAAATTGGAACGGAAGATCTGAATCTGAAAGCAGGCGCCATTCTTGTTACAACGGGGTTTGATTCCTATCAGCCCGAAGAGGGGCATTTCGGATACAAACAACATCCCGGAGTTATCACATTGCCTGAATTCCGTGAGTTGATCGATAAAAGCGAGAATTCTTTGACTTATAACAATCGTAAAATCAAATCAATTGCTTATATCTATTGTGTCGGAATGCGACAAACCAAAGGAGAAAATAAATACTGTTCCCGGGTTTGCTGCACTACAGCAATTCATAGTTCATTGATCGTTCATGAGAAATTCAAAGATGTACAAGCCTGTCATTTGTACCGGGATATTCGAACCTATGGGAAGCAGGAAATACTTTATGAACGTTCATCAAAAAGTGGAGATATCTACCTGAAGTACGATGAAAAAACACCACCAATAGTAGAAACAGCAGGGAATAAAATAATTGTAAAAGTAAAAGACGAACTTACAAAACGGCAGGAGCTTGAATTGGAAACCGATCTTGTTGTTTTAGTTACAGGAATGATACCACGCAGTGATAGTAGACAAATCTCAGCCTTATTAAAGATTCCTATTGGAAACGATAAATTTTTCAATGAGATCCATCCTAAATTAAGGCCGGTCGAAACAGTTATCAATGGCGTGTTCCTGGGTGGTTCCTGCCAGGGACCGAAGAATATTTCTGAATCAGTTCAATCTTCCCTTGCAGCAGCAGTAAAGATCAATGCGCTGACAAAAAATCCGACCATTCAACTTGAACCCATTATTGCACGGATTAATTTTGATGCCTGCGTCTGGTGCGGAAAATGTGCGGAAGTTTGCGAATACGATGCAATTCATCCCCTTGAAATGTATGGTAAAACCATTGCCTCAGTCAATGAAGCCGTATGCAAAGGTTGTGGAATGTGTGCCCCTGTTTGCCCGGTCGATGCAATCGACATGGCACAATATTCCAACAATGAAATCGAAGGAATGATCGATGGATT
>CAZUYY010000144.1:0-6705 GCA_964624935.1 uncultured Prolixibacteraceae bacterium | reverse complement strand
ACTTCATTTCGCGTAAACCGTAACGGTCAGCATGAAAAACATTACAACCCTTTTTATCCTTTTGCTTTATAAATAAAGCAATTGCAGTTCCCTGTCTTATATCAAATACATTTTCATCTTTGCTTCCATCCGGACAAGATTCTTTTTTCAAACTGTTCCCATGAAGATCGAGGATATAAATCTCGTTAAAAGAATTTATCAAGCTTTGTCGCATGCCTCTGAATGTCGGATTATCCATATAACTATGGTTAGTTATCATACCTACGATTCCAAAGCCGTTCTTATGGATTTTCCATTGCGCAAACCGAAGAAACTTCACATAATCGTCTTGCAGCCAAAGTTTTCTTTCTCCTAAAGGTCTACCATCAACTTCATAATAACTTGTTGCCCCATCGACTGTTTGTTTTAGCAATTTTTCAGTCCAATCATTTATATTTGAAGAAATACCGCTATAAGGTGGGTTACCAAGTATCACCAGAAGCGGCTGTTCTTTTTTTACTTTGCCTGCCAGATGGCTTTCTTCGCTAAGTGAACTTAAACCAGGAATTTGGATTTGTTCCAAATCTTCCATTTCAAGAGTATTCGTAAGGTATAGCTTAAAACGTTCATCATCTCCAAGTCTATAACCTAATTCCTCAAAGAGGAAACTCATTTTTAGGTGCCCAATGGCATAAGGCGCCATCATTAACTCAAAAGCATAAAAGTTTTTAAGAATCTGATTTTTAATAAGGTTGGCTCTCCCACCGCTCCCATATTTTCCAGTAAATTCCAAGACAGCTAACTTTATGGCTTCAGCAGGAAAAGTCAATGTTCCGCCTGCCGGGTCAAGTAAGGTCACGTTTTCACCAGCCAGTCCATCGGGGATGTTAAAATGTGTTTTTAAGATCTGGTTGATTGAACCAACGATATAACTGACAACCGGCTCAGGTGTATAATAAACGCCTCTTTTCTCTCTGATTGATGGATTGTAAGCTGATAGAAATGTTTCGTAGAAATGAATGATGGGGTCTTTCCCTTTACCTTCCTGATAATAATCCTGTAATATTTTCTTTACATCCATAACATTTAAAACTTCCGCAATATCGTCAACAATGATTTGCAAAGGTTTTGGCGGCTCTTCAAGTGAAATAAATCTGAAAACATCACGCAAAATGCCTATAGTATTTGGAATGTATTTAAAAGCCAGTTCACGATTGAAAGAATTATCAGAACGGGAACGTGCAGCGAAAAGTCCGTAAGTTAAAGTTTGTGAATATAAATCGGCAAAAGATTCTTTTGTCAGTGTACTAATAAGGTATTTTTTGAACGCTTCGTAGAATCCCAAAATCGATTTTTTACCTTTTCTTTCTTCTTCGGTAATTTCAATACAGATTACTTCATCTCGCAAGAAACGTGTACGCTTAGCCAATTCCAAAGCTAAAGCTTTTGCATTCCTAACCTGAGGGAGTGAAAATGAAAAAAAAGTATTTAATAAATCGTTAAATGCTGCTTCATTCTCAACAGGAGGAGCCGCTTTCAATTTTCTCGCTAATATTTGTCGTCCGATTGAAGCCTTTTTTATCAATTCCCCATCCCTGTATAGTCTGAATTCATAAAAATTGGTCAAAATAACATTGGGGAAAGTAGTTCTGTACCGGCGGAGTTGTTCAGATTCTTCAATCCGGTCAAGATTTGTGACAGAAGGTTCTTTGGCTTCAATATATCCGGTAATGTGATTACTTCCATCCCAAACCCGGAAATCAGGGTTTCCTGCTTCAGTTTTTTTTGGGAGAATAGTAATATCATCCTTTTTTACTTTATTATCACTTGCAAAATCCCGAATCAGCTTATCAAGATGGATGTAATAACTTTCCTCCCTTGCATCACCCTGATTTAATGATTCTTGTATATTATTTAAGTATTCTTTCAGCATTTAGTTAAAGATTCAAAAAAATTCATTCATGTTGTGAAACCCTTAATCTATCAATACAAAGATGCAAAAAATAAGTAATGACACTCAAAAAAGATGTAAATTTATTAATACACCAAACTATATAAAGAAAGAAAACGATTTCAAAATATCATCAAGATGATCTGCTACAGGGCTGAAAACTCCTGTGCAAACCTAACCAGTAAAAAACATTGACTCGTTTTTCTCAAACCGTTATCCTGTGTTTCTTATGTTAATGTTGAATCATTAAATTGTCAGATATATTATTTTTTTTATTTTTACACAGGTATTACTTTTTTAGTTTTAAACACCGGAGGGGACTTCAAACACCGGCGGGTCTTTCAGACACCGCCGGGTTTAAACCAAACCCAAACCCCTCGGTGTGCGCAGCACCCGAGGGTGTTTGAAAATCAGAAAAAAATGAAACATCCACAATCAATCGAATTCGATAGGTACTACCATATATACAACCGTGGCATTAATGGAGAGACACTGTTCAGGGAAACCTCCAACTATGAACACTTTGTTCGATTAATGGATTTGCACTTATCACCGGTTGCTGAAATTTATTCCTGGGTTCTGATGAAAAATCATTTTCACTTTCTCGTTCGAATTCTTTCACTTGAAGAGATTGGTTTTATTGAACCAAAAGAAGATCAGAAGAATATCAACTACCCAAAGAAGAAAAAATATAATCCCACCCAGCAGTTCGGGAATCTTTTTAATGCGTATGCCAAAGCTTACAATCTAAAATATGAGCGAACAGGAAGCTTGTTCGAATCCCCGTTCAGAAGAATCCGGGTTGATGATGAAAGGTACTTTAAGCAACTCGTATTTTATATTCACAACAACCCTGTTCGGCATGGATTTTGTGCAACCATGTCAGATTATCCATGGTCATCTTATTTATCCATCTTATCTTTAAAACCAACGAAATTGCAACGCGATAAAGTCATAGGGTGGTTTAATTCAGCTTCGGAATTTATTGAATTTCACAGGCAACCACAGAACATGAAGACCATTGAATCCATGATAATTGATGAGTAGATTCCAAACACCTGCGGGGAATTCAAACACCGGCGGACTTTCAAACACCGGCGGGTCTTGAAGACACCGCCGGGTTTGAGTGAAAACCCCTCGGTGTGCGCAGCACCCGAGCGTGTTTGAAAAACAAAAAATAAAACGCACTATGTTAAAGGAATTCAAAGCGTTCACAGAATCAGAGAAGTTGTTTTCCGGAGAAGACAGAATTCTTCTTGCTGTAAGTGGAGGTATCGACTCAGTAGTGATGTGCGAACTTTTTCACCGGGCAGGATATGGATTCGGGATTGCTCATTGCAATTTCAATCTCAGGGGGAAAGAATCAGATGCGGATGAGGAGTTCGTTAAAAAGCTGGCAAGAAAATACCAGGTTCCCTTTTATCATAAAAAGTTTTCGACTAAAAAAGATGCAGGTGAGAAAAAGATTTCGATACAAATGGCAGCAAGGGAATTACGCTATCAGTGGTTCGAAGATGTAAGATCAAAAGAAAAATATCATTCAGTTGCCACTGCTCATCACCTTGACGATCAGATAGAGACTTTCTTCATTAACCTTCTGAGAAGTACCGGCATTGCCGGGTTTCATGGAATACTTCCGCGGCAGGGAAATTTGATTCGTCCCCTGCTTTTTACACATCGGGATAATGTCGCCGATTTCGCACAGAAGCACAAACTCACTTTCCGTGAGGACAGCAGCAATTCCGAAACAAAGTACCTGCGCAACAAGATCAGGCACGAAATTATACCTATACTATGCGAACTGAACCCGGCATTCCCAAAAATCCTTACGGAAAACATCCAACGGATGCGGGAAACAGAGATCGTGTACCGGAGTACGATTGAAGAAGTAAGAAAAAAACTCATTCATAATGATATTAATTGCACATATATCCCGATTGAGGATCTTAAAAAACTCACCCCGGTTGATATTTATACCTTTGAATTGCTTTCTCCATTTGGGTTTAATGAAGCCGTGGTCAGTGATATTCTTCATTCAGCAGATGAGGGTTCGGGAAAGATCTTTTATTCTCAGACACATCGCCTTATCAAAGACCGGGAACGACTGATCATTAATCCGATGGCTGATTTAAAAGGATCACAGGTAAAAAATGCAGAGATCAAAATCCCGATGAATAAAAAAGAGATCAGAAAACCCATCCATCTCTCTTTTGCGAAAACATTTTACGGAAAAACATTTTCTATCGATCCTTCGGATAATGTTGCCAACCTTGATCTTAACAAGATCAAATTTCCATTGATTGTGAGAAGATGGGAAAAAGGAGATTCTTTTTATCCCTTAGGGATGAATAAGAAGAAAAAGCTGAGCGATTTTTTTATCGATCGGAAACTTTCCATTCCTGAAAAAGAAAATATCTGGTTGCTCTGCTCAGGTTCACAAATACTATGGATCATAGGACATCGTATTGATCACCGCTTCCGGATTACGTCACGGACAAAAGAAGTATTGCAAGTGACGTGGATAGCGGAAAAATAGCTAAATTTGCCCCTTAATTATTCTGATTCAAACATCTGCAAACCCCGATGAAAAAACTTCCCGTCTTTCTTCTATCATTGATTTTTATTCCATTATTTTCTTTTTCTCAGATTTTAACACCTGTCAAATGGTCATTCAAAGTTGAACAGACAAAGCCTGAAGAAGCAACGCTTTTGCTTATCGCCACGATCGATCATGGCTGGCATGTTTACGCACAGGGTAACCCACTCCCTCCCAACGGGCCCATTTCTACTAGTTTTACTTTCACTAAAACAGAAGATTATCAGTTGGAGGGGAAAGTGACCGAGCCAAAAGCCATTGAGGAGAAGGATTCTCAATTTGATAACCAGACTTTGAGGTATTTCGAGCATAAAGCAGTCTTCAGACAGAAAATTAAAGTCTTTAGTAAGAAGGATTTCCAGGTTAAGGGGTCGCTTGAATTTATGTGCTGTGATGATCATCAATGTCTCCCTCCGGATGAGGTAGAATTCAGTTTTAACATCAAAGGAAATCCCGCCTCAGGTGAAACAGCAGTTGTTCCGGTTCAGAAGAAAACGGATTCAGTTGAAAAAAAATCAGATACCGTTAAGGCAATCAGTACAATAGCCAGTACACCGAAAACGACTGTGAAGCCAACCGGGATAGATAAAAAAGAAGAGAGAAAATCTCTGCTGATGTTTTTTCTGATCTCCTTTTTTGCAGGACTTCTTGCTATCGTAACGCCATGCGTTTTCCCAATGATCCCGATGACTGTCACGTTTTTCATGCACGACAGTGGAAACAAACGCAAGGCACGGTTCCAGGCTATTGTTTACGGGCTATCCATCATACTGATTTATACCGTGATTGGCACCTTGGTAGCTGTCACACTTGGCGCCAATTTCGCTAATTTCCTAAGCACGCACTGGATCCCGAATGTTTTCTTTTTCCTCATCTTTATGATCTTTGCTGCTTCCTTCATGGGGATGTTCGAGATCACACTTCCCAATTGGATGGTATCTAAGGCTGATAAACAAGCCGATAGAGGAGGATTCACCGGAGCCTTTTTTATGGCATTTACTTTGGTACTGGTTTCATTCTCCTGCACCGGACCTATCGTGGGAGCTCTTCTGGTTCAATCTGCGGGTGGAGAGGTTCTGGAGCCTATCATCGGGATGCTCGGATTCTCAATTGCCTTTGCCCTTCCCTTCGGACTGTTTGCATTTTTCCCATCCTGGCTGGCTGGTCTTCCAAAATCAGGGGGATGGCTGAATTCGGTGAAAGTGGTTCTTGGATTTCTTGAACTTGCGCTGGGGTTAAAGTTCCTGAGTATTGCCGACCAGACTTACCATTGGCATATTCTCGACCGGGAAGTTTATCTTGGATTCTGGATCGTTATCTTCACCCTGATGGGATTTTACCTGCTGGGAAAACTAAAGTTTAACCACGATTCAGATCTTCCTTTTATCAGCGTTCCGAGATTGATCTTAGCCATAATCACATTCACATTCGTGGCTTATATGATCCCTGGCATGTGGGGAGCGCCATTAAAGAAACTTGCCGGTTATCTTCCTCCACAACAATCCCTTGATTTTGATCTTACCACTATTGTCCATAACGAAGTAAAAGCCACATCAGGGAGTGCAAGAGTGAACAACACTTCTTTGTGCGATGTTCCGAGGTATAAGGAATTCTTAGAATTGCCTCACCAGTTGGAAGGGTATTTCGACTATAAACAGGCCCTGGCCTGTTCACGCCAACAAAACAAACCACTGTTTATTGATTTTACAGGACATGGCTGTGTCAATTGCCGCGAGATGGAAGCACGCGTCTGGTCAGATCCGCAGGTGCTTCAAAGGCTTCGCGAAAATTTTATTGTAACGGCCCTTTACGTGGATGATAAAACAGAAGTGCCTCAGAGCGAATGGATCACTTCGAAGTATGACGGAAAGGTGAAAAAATCAATTGGCAAGATCTATGCCGACCTGCAGATTTCACGTTTCAATGTAAACGCGCAGCCTTACTACGTCCTCCTTGATACTACCGGCAACCTCCTTACAACGCCAAAAGCCTATGATCTGAATGTTGATAGCTTTATCAAATTCCTTGATACCGGACTGGAGAACTTCAAAAAAGGAGAGAAAAAATAGGAACCCCACCCCCGACCCCTCCCCCAAGAGGGAGGGGAGAAATGACCCCACCCCCGGCCCCTCCCCCAAGAGGGAGGGGAGAAATGACCCCACCCCCGGCCCCTCCCCCA
>CAZUYY010000143.1:0-6754 GCA_964624935.1 uncultured Prolixibacteraceae bacterium | reverse complement strand
GGAAATATCACCGGCTTTAATTCCGCAGCCATTATCTTCCACTTCAAGAATGTAAGAATTCATTATCAAGTTGACCCTGATAAAGACCTTTGTTGCATTGGCATGGCGGATAATGTTTGTACATGCTTCCTGGAATATCCTGAAAACCTCGATTGAATGAATGGGTTCCATTTCTATTGTAAGGATCCTCTTTATGAATTCATATTTTATTGAAGATTGCTTTGTGATTTTCCTAAGGTGTGATTCTATCGCAGGGATAAGTCCAAATTCATCGAGTGTAACTTGTCTGAGATCCCTGGCGATCATTCTTACTTGTTGCATAATACCATCAATAATCCCGACTATTTCTCTGGCCTGTTCGCATACATTTTCAAGATTATTTCCTGAGAGACCGGTGTTGAGTTTATTGGAAATATTATAGGCATATATTTTTAGTCCTGTCAGGCTCTGACCAAGGTTGTCGTGTAATTCTCTGGAGATATTCATTCGTTCTTCTTCCCGTACTATCTGCAATTGTTGTTCAAACTGCCTTAATTGTTCCTGGGAATATATAACAGACTTTTCCATTTCAATGCGTTTAAAAATTTGGCATAATAATAAATTCCAATCCGTCGACCACATCTCCCTCCTTTGATTTTTTTATGGTAAAGGGGATGGAAGCAGGAGACGATTTTATATTAAGTTTTAGCAACTGTTTCGGATCGATAGTTGCAAAATAGGATCCCGGGGGAAGCCCAAGGTAACTGAAATAACCATCCGGTTCTGTCATGGTTTTTGCTATAAGAACTGAATCATTCCGATAGAACAACAAAATCACCCGGCCCTGTCCTTTTTGTTCAAAGTTTCCCTTTAAATAGACCATTCCTGCGACTTCTCCAACCACGGCAACGGGGACTTCAATAAGTCTGAATTGGTTCGGCTCAATACTTACCGAAATGACCTGGTTTCTGATTTTCCATGAAATGTTGTCAAGGCTGTTGCGATTGAGTTCAACATTATAGTTGATATAGGGTTCCAGGTTGGACACCCTGATCGTGCTGTCCTTTTTATTATATTCAATTCGTCCGCCGGTCATAGTGATTTCCAATCCGGAGACTTTTGGTTCATCCTTATCGTGCCGGCCATTGCCATTGTAATCCAGGTAAGGGACAATAACAATACCTCCGCGTCCCACATTGTTCACATTATTGGCAGAAAAATAGCTGGTGTTAGCATCAAGGGCCAGTCCGCCTGATGCTGATTCCATAAGTGTAATAGAATTATTGCTTTGCCGTAAAAGGAATCCGGTTCTGGCAACAGTAAAATCATAACGGAAGCCAAACTGAGTATTAGTGATGTTGTATAAAATATTTCTTTCATAGTTTGCATTTACGGTTCCATTTCTGAAAATCTGTTTTTCAATTGCGCATTTGAAAGAGATCATCCGATCAAGGTTGTAATTATATTGTACCTGCGTAGTCAGGGTGAATCTTTTCGGAAACCGGATTCCAAGGGAAAGATTGCTGTAAATGTTTGGAATACCCTGTGCAAATAATAAAGCATAGGTCGTAATATTTGTATTTACACCAAAAAAACCGCCGGAAAACATAAACTCTGCTGAGGTATATTTTGAAACCGGAAGAATAATCTGATCGATGGTCAACCTGAAATAAGAAGAAAATTTCCGGACATTTAACGGATAGGATAAAATTGCTTTACGTTCTTCCAGGTAGTTATAGTTTATAGCTGTTTGTCCGGGAGCATATTTGATGTAATTCAGATCAATCTGCAGATTTGAAGGAAGACGATAGCTCAGGATACTCTTCCATCTTACCCCATAAGAAAATTCACTGGTAACAAGCAGGTTTGAGGCAAGTCTTAAGGAAAAACCAGCAAAGGGCATTATACCAGAAGTGACTGACGAAAGATATTCTAACCCACCGCCAATAGTCAGCCTTTTGCTTAATCCGTAACTTATGTTAGCCCTTGCAAAACGGTTGCCTGAATCATTTTCTACAATTCCGCCACCAACGGTGTATTCTACATCCTTTACTGGTAAGAAATTAAAAGGTATATTAATCGTTTTTTGGCTTGATGTTTCTTCTCCATAAGGGCCATAAAATTTCAAGCTGACCTCCGTATTCCCATAAAAAAGCGGAACCTCAAACTTATAAAAACCTGAAGCATCAGTTTTGGTATAATTAATGAGGACATTATTTATGTATAGTTCAACGGTCCATCCGGGTTTAGTATAATCAGCCAATGAATAGCTGCCAAATGAACGCCGGCAGGTCGTTGGAATGTTGGTAAACTGAACGCCGACAACAGGATTGTAAATGGTGGATGTTGCCTGTGAATTAATCTTACCGGCAATAACCTGCCTGAGAAAATAATTATCATTGTTTGCGTACCGCCATGAATAATTTTGTTGACGCTCTGTAAAGTGTTCTCCTGTGCTGTAATTTAATAATGCGTTTGCTTCACCTCCTGCGATAAGTCCACCAAGACCAACCGTTGTTCTTGTTTCAGTGCCTCCTTTGATTTCCTGGGTTCCGATGACAGACCAGTCAATCATTCCAAAATGAAAGGCAGGATGACTTCGTCTGATAATGGTATCTGGCTTTATCGCCCCCTTTAGCCTGTTCATATTACTCCGGATTTGTTCCAATCTCATTTCCCTGATTACCGGAAGTTCCAGTAAAGTTTTAAGGTCGACAGTAAGACTTCGAAAATTGAACTGACAATTTAACCCGAATATTTCGCCAAAGTAATTGATCTTCAGGTAAAGTTCATTTTCAGTAAGAACAAGATCATTGGGTTGTAAGTTATAGACTTTTCCAAGGTAATTGATTCTATGGCAATTGAAATCAACAAGATACGTAGCTATCGGATCGATAAAAAAGCCCGAAACCGAATTGAAACTCCTGGAAGGAATATTTTTTATTTTCAGGATATCAAACATAGCTGTCACCGGTAAATAAACTTCCCGACCCCTTATCACAGCCGGTATTTCGATTGTTCCCAATCGCTGGATGTTAAGAAGTAAAGAAATTTCTTCATTCTCGCTTTCATTCTGGGCCTTGGCCATCACTGTAAAAAGAATAAAACAAAACACATAAAAAAAGGCATAAGCGACCGGGCTGTCTGATTTTAATCGAAACACAAGTTTCAGCAAATGTCCGGGATGACAATTCAATGACATTTTTCATTTTTATTGTTTCTATACCCGCTATTGCTGGTTAAATGTCACTGAAAAGATACCACTATATGCTCCCGGAGGATTGGCATTTGGATTTCCAATGATCAATGTTCCGCCGATCCTGACTTCTGTTTTACCCGGAAGGTTTATTGTAGTTATAAATGGCGACTGAGGATCCGAACCTCCAACATGCATCATAAGGGTGCCTCCATTACTGCCGGTCAGGACTGCATCGGGCCCAAAAATAATTGATATTACTGTTCCGGGAATGACCTCGATTTCAAAGATCGCCGGATAGAATTGAATGCCAAAGCCCATTTGCTGTATATCACCGGTTGTCGTCCGTAATCCATCAGGAGAAATGATCACAGTACCGCCGGATATTCCCTGTGTAAAGGCCCCGAAATTGATATCACTTACGGTAAATACCTGCAATGGGAAAGGAGGATAAGGCTGGCTGAATGACGGTAACCGGATCATCAGGAATATTAAAATTCCGAAGAACAAAAAAATGAGAGATCTATTTCCGGTTGATTTCATCTTTGCCTCCGATACATCTTTTCATCGTAATGTTAACATGGCTTCAGCAAGTTTCGCTGCTTTTTCTTCCGGGGGTGCCGAAAAAGTAACTCGTATTTTCCCCGAATGGTAATCAATCCCGGCATTTTTTATTAAATCCATCCTGACACGTCGTAAGGAATTCGGAGTATATACTGCAATTCCTTTTATACTTCCGGCAGGAGTGATTTTCCCATCCGGAGCAATATGCTCTGCAGTTATAGTTCCGTAAACAGACATATTGCCTGAACGGTTTATTGTGAAATTCATTCCCGGCAGGGAGTCTGCAGGTAATGCCAGGGAAAGATCTGAAAGGCTCGCCTGTGTATTGGAAGGGCCGACACGAATGATTACCGGGATTGTTATTCCAAAAATAGCCGTAAGTCTGACGGCAATAGTCGTTGAATCTTTAAGTGCATCCTCGCCAAGGGGTTTCTCATCCGTCACAGCCCTGAAGTAAATGTGCGATCGATACTCACCGGGTTGCAATTCACGGGTTTTCGTGAGTTGAATTTTGATGACCTGTGCTTCATTCGGTCCAAGGGTCACCACCCGTGGAAAAAAACGAAGGAATTTGCCGGCAAATCTTTGTCCGGAATCAGGTTGTGTAATGTACATAAAGCTGCCGTCTTCTTTCATCTTTACCTGAACTAAGGAAATCACATACTTTGCGGTATCCTTGCCTGTGTTTGCAAGGTTAAGTTCCTGTGACTTTATTTGTCCCTCAAACACCAGCCTGCGGGGAGTTATTAAAAGGTCCCCTTGTGCCATTGCCGGGTACGAACTCAAGACAATCAAAAAGATCAGTAAAAAGAAGAACAAATAACCCGGATTGGATCTTTTGAAAGTTCTGAAGTTGTGAGCAAAATCTTTTTTCATAGGTTTCAGGTTAAGTTAAACGAATTAATTATGCATGTCTGCAGACAATTCTATTTTCCCCAGTTGTCCCTGTCAAGACTGCGGTATTGTATGGCTTCTGCAAGGTGTTCGGCCTTTATGCGGGGTTGTTTATCGATGTCTGCAATTGTTCTTGATACTTTAAGGATACGATCGAAAGCACGGGCAGAAAGACCGAGTTTATCCATTGCATTCTTCAACAGAAGGTTCGATGCATCATCAAGCTGGCAATACTTCCTTAATATTTTTACCGGCATTTGTGCATTACAATAGATGCCCTGCATTCCCTCAAATCTTTTTTCCTGGATCTGCCTTGCTTCGGTGACCCTTGAGCGAATGATTTCACTTTTTTCAGCAGGACGTGCATCGCTCAATTCACGAAACGGTACCGGTACCACCTCAACATGAATATCGATCCTGTCGAAAAGTGGTCCTGAGATTTTACTTAAGTACTTCTGAACATTTCCTGCTCCGCATTTACATTCGGTCTTTGGATGGTTGTAAAAACCGCAGGGACAAGGATTCATGGCTGCCACAAGCATGAAGCTTGCAGGGAAATCGACCGTGAATTTTGCCCGTGAGATTGTTATTACCCGGTTTTCGAGGGGTTGACGCAAGACTTCCAACACCGATCGTTTAAATTCGGGAAGTTCATCCAGGAACAGTACTCCGTTATGTGCCATGGAAATTTCCCCCGGCTGAGGTATTCCGCCTCCACCCACGAGAGCTACATCGCTAATGGTATGATGTGGAGACCTGAATGGCCTTACAGACACAAGTGAGTGATGAGGCGACATTTTACCAGCCACCGAATGGATCTTCGTCGTTTCAAGCGCTTCCTGTAAATTAAGTGGCGGAAGGATGGAAGGCAATCTTTTTGCCAGCATTGTCTTCCCTGCGCCGGGAGGACCGATCAGAATCACATTGTGTCCTCCTGCTGCTGCTATCTCCAATGCCCTTTTAATGTTCTCCTGACCTTTTACATCGGCAAAATCATACTCATATTCATTCAGCCTCGAATAAAACTCTTGCTTTGTATCGACAATTACCCGTTCCAGTTTAGCGGCATCATTGAAAAAATCGATCACCTGCTTTATATTTTCTACGCCATACACTTCCAGTTTCGCAACGATGGCAGCCTCTTTGGCATTCTGCTTTGGAAGTATGATCCCTTGATATCCTTTCCTCGTTGCCTCTATGGCAATGGGAAGGGCGCCTTTCATCGGTTGCAGGCTGCCATCCAGCGACAGCTCTCCGAGAATGATGAACGACCCGAGCTTATCCATCTTCACGACCTTATCGGCAGCAAGGATCGCTACGGCAATCGTCAGATCGTACGATGACCCTTCTTTACGGATATCTGCCGGCGCCATGTTTATGACGATCTTCTTCCCCGGGATCTTATATCCCGTATTGCGCAAAGCCGAATCAATCCGCTGATGACTTTCTTTCACAGCGCTGTCCGGCAATCCGACCATAAAGAAATTAATTCCCTGGTCGATGCAAACTTCTATTGTAACAATGATTGCATGAATCCCGAATAAAGCGCTTCCAAACGTCCTGACTAACATAAAACCGGATAAGGTTTACCTGTCCCTTTAATCCGGTAAAAACGAAAAGGTAATACGGTTTGGAGAACTTTTTTTTATTGACTCCGCGGGAAGGGAACTCCGCGATCTATTTTTCAGGTTTATAGCCCGATAACGTAAGTATCTTCTGTGCATCCGTCTCCTGCATCATCATCTGCAGGCTGATCCCCGGATTGTTCTGCATATAGGAACGGATGATCTGCAGCCCGATCCATTCCCCCAGCCTCGAAGGCGATTCCTTGGAGAATTCCATGGTATAGGGACCGTCGGCAAGGAACATCTGGAAATATTGTCCTTCGGAAGAATAAAGCAGCCGGTTCTCGATCAGGGCTGCCCAGATATGCGTTTCATTCTTTACGGTCCAGTCATATTGGCTCTTCATATAATTCAGTTTCAGCCAGGCAGCAACATCCGGGATCAATGCATCCACCAGGTATTGATGTTTCCCTGCTTCCACCATGGCGCCCAGCAGTGTTGCCGGGGCAACCGGCGGCTGGTACATGGCATTGGCGATCTCGTTCGCACAATCGGG
>CAZUYY010000142.1:0-6781 GCA_964624935.1 uncultured Prolixibacteraceae bacterium | reverse complement strand
GGTAAGCTGTTCATTTTCAACGACCACAGCAATTGAATCCGGCGATTTTTTTACCTGTTCCTCAAACTGCTGATGTATGCATTTGTTAGCGGGATAATCGGTCATGGTCTGATTCCATTCCCAAAGCATTAGTTGGAATTCAGCAGGCGTCAGGAGATTTACCGCCCGCACCGGCAAGTCTTCCCTGGTAGGAATTTGCTGCAAGAAGGTAAGGAAATTTCCTGCCAGGCGGACGATAGTCTCTTTGGTGAAAAGGTCAGTATTATATTCAAAATTGCAATCAAGACCGGATTTATGATCGTTCACCGTTAATGTTAGATCCAACTGGGATGTTTCACGTTCTCCTTCCAGCATTTGAAACGTAAGTCCCGGCAAACGGATCTCTTTTTTGTAAACCGTCAGATAATTGAAAAGGGCTTGGAAGACCGGAGGGGAACTCATATTTCGTTTTACCTTTAATTCTTCGACCAGCCGCTCAAAAGGAATCTCCTGGTTTTCATATGCAGCAAAAAACCTTTCTTTAGTCCTCTTTATTGCCTCCGTAAAAGAGGTGTCTTCAGAGAAGTTGAACCGGATTGGCAGACTATTGATTAATACACCTATAATTGATTCCAGTTCAAAATGGTTTCTTTTTGCCACGGGAACACCGATTACAAAATCATCCTGCAGAGAGTACCTGGACAGGAGCACTCCAAATGCCGTCAATAAAGGAATGAACAAACTGGTGCCGTTTTTCTGACTGATCATCCCCAGCTTTTCTTTCAGACTGTGATCAACGCTAAAATGATAATCTGCTCCTTTATAGGTCTGAACTTTCGGACGCGGATGATCTATGGGGAGTTTCAGAATTTCCGGAATGCCTGCAAGTTCATTCTTCCAGAAAGTAAGTTGTTCTTTATATTCTTCTCCGGATAGCCATTGTTTCTCAGATAAAGCATAATCTGAATACCGGTACAATAGAGGGGGTAGGTCAGGTTGTTTTTGATTGACCAGAGACTGATACATTTCAACCAATTCCTGCATAAAGATCCCTAATGATAATGCATCGCAAATCAAATGATGAAAATTTAATAAGAAAATGTACTCCTGGCCTCCTGTTACCAGCAACCTGAAATGACAGAGGGGTCCATGGGTAATATCAAATTTATATTTTGCATGTTCCAGTGAATGTTTCCGGATCAGAGCTTCCTTTAATTCATCCGGTTCCCTCTCCATGTGAATTATTTCCACAGGAACCACAACTTCTGTCAGGATCTTCTGTACAGGAAACCCTTTTACTTCTGTAAAGATGGTCCGTAAGGCTTCATGCCGTTCGATTAATAAGTTAATACTCCTCTCAAGCATGCGGATGTTTAAATTCCCATCAATTCTGAAGTCAAGCGGGATATTGTATGCTGTAATAGTCTTATCAAGATTCTCCATGAACCATATTCGGCTTTGAGAAGATGATAAAGGATACAACCCGGTTGAATTAATTGTATGTGTGAGTGTCATATTCTTACATTTTAATAAGATACAATCATTTTCCCTGCACTCTCATTTCTATCAAAACAGGATCATGCTCTTTGAACATCAAGTTTTTCTGTATTAAGCATCAAGGCCATTGAAGTATAAATTAACAGGCTTGTTGGCATGGTTCCCAATACTGCATTTCCGTATGATGCAACCATCACACCCATCATTCCCGATGCCAGTGCAGCCATTTTTAATTTTAATACAGGGTCTCGTATCCTGAACATGATCCTGTAAGAACCTTTTATCAAAATATAGAATAGGATAAAAAGATGAAGTACAAGGCCAACAATACCCTGTTCTGCCCAAATAAGGACGTACCAACTGTCAGTAGCAATATTTGATAAAAATGCATCAGGCAGGAAAGCTTTTGCCTTGACCCCTGCATGGCCTATCCCTCCGCCAAATGGCCTTGTTGCAAGATAAACACTAAGTTTCTTTTGATTCTCAAGACGTACCTGTAAGGAAGGATCATTGGGATTAAATGCCGATCGCATCCTCCGGATGAATGAATTGTCCTGCCCTATATAAGTAAATTTAAAAAAGATAAAAACAAATAAAAGTAAAACTGTTCCCGATATCATCAAAGTCCCACTTTTACGCAGGATGAAAAAGAAAGCAAAGCCGGCAAGTGGAATACTTATAGCCCCGCGTGTACCCGATAAAAACATGCCGGTAATTCCAAGGGCGGCAACCAACAGGAAAAACAGTTTTCTGCTGCGTTTTTTTTCAGCAAATGAAACAATAAGCGCAATTACAGCAGAATATGCCTGGTTTGCTCCAAATTGTCCTGCATCGCTTAAAAATGAAAAAGCACGCAACTGTCCCCAGATAATATGTGTCTGACCTTCAGAAGTACTCAACCATATCTTCTCCCAGGGATCAGGACCCAGGGTTATCTGCATAACACCCTTCAAACTGGCAAGAATGGATAAAATGCCCCAAAGGGTGAAGAAAAAATCAAGCTTTCGATTAGTATCAATAAACAATAGAACAAGCGGAATGATCAGCATCATGTATAGCGAAATGCCTCGCATGGCTGAAAACCAGGCAGTCTGACTCTTTGCTTCAGGATTAAAAAACTCCAGGATCGAGTATCCCAGCCATATCGCCGCAAGTAATGTTACATCTTTCTTTGCCGCCTTCCAAACCCCTTTGTCATAAAAATGTTTTATAATAATAGCAACATAAGTCAACACCAGTACAATATCCATTCCCAGCCCGATCTGTATATCGGAATCAATGTAACGGGCAGCACCAAGCAAGATAAATCCAAGGATTATTGAAGCCCACAGACCGGTTATTGGTTTCCGGAAAAGCCAGTAAAAATAAAGGAGAATAAATGGAAGAGTAATCAATACCAATGCCCCTCCAAGGCCTATTTCTGTAATCACCCATATTGACATGGCAGTTACTGATAAGAGAAATAGTACCAACTTTGGAGATCTCAGCTTTTCTGAACCTGTCGATATGTCAAACGGCTTGATTTCTTTTTCCATTACATGATAAGTTCATTTGATTCTTCTTTTAATCCAACATACTCTGTTTCCCGAGGTTTCTGAATGAATGGTAAATCATTCTGTAAAAATCGATGCCGGAAGAAAATATTTTTCTGTGTTCCAACCCGATCTCTTTATCCAGAAATAATGTCCCCAGCCAGACCCCGAGCATGGTAAATATTACAGAGCCGATCGCTACTCCTGCCAAAGATTTAAAAACAAACACTGCGACCAGATCTCCGATCACATTTGTAATTGTCATGTACAACACCTTTAAAAAATTTCGGTCTGGCCTGTTTACACTGTCGAGCCCTATCCCTGTCATCCGTTCAATAGGTAACAAAAGCCCATAAATAGAAAATATCCTTACAATCATAACTGCACTGTATCCTGTTGCCGTCCCCATGTATTGATGCCCTCCAAGTAGCATCACAAGGTATTCTGCAAAAACAAAAGTGATAATGCTGATAAATGCGAACAGATAAGTCATGGCACCTGAATACGTATAAAAAAGATTTCTTACCTCCTGGACTTTGCCAAGAAGACTTTCCCGTGACATCTTTGGAAAAGCAGTCGCCACGAAACTTCGTAATGGGATTTGTTGCAATTCCAGCAATTTCATTGGAATACTGTATAGTGCGACTGCGGCCGTCCCCATCGGGCTCAGGCTGATTATCAATGTATCGGCGCTTCGTAAAAGATTTGTTCCAATCAGGGTAAAAGTGGTGTACTTTCCAAAGTCTAGTAATATTTTATTGGTCCGCTTTGTCGCTTTTACGACATACTTTAAGCCATCCCATCCACCGGAAAGACAGACAACCGATGTTATGAGATTGATTCCAAGTTGAGCCAACACAATTTCTGTAATGCCCAACCTGAAAAAGAGAAAATTCAACAATACGATAAAAAAGAATCCTATACTGTAAATACTGTTGATCAGTAATATCTTATCAAATTTTAATTCGGCCTGTAAGATCACCTGGGATGTATTAAAGGGAATGTTGATGATCATCATTAATGGATACCACAGAAAGAAAAGATCATATCCTGCGTGTTCGATTGGGCCAGGAAATGCAAAGTGGCAGATCCAGATAAGTAAAGCAATTCCGCTTGTAGCCAATAAGACGATCAGGACAAATGATCCGACAAGTTTCTGCCACTCATCTTTCGCCGACCCCGAAAGAAAACGGATGATGGCAGTAGTTGTAATTCCAAAACGGAACATATCCACAAACCCTGCAGAAGCGATATACAATACCCACCTGCCGAAAACTTCCGGTGGAAAACTACGCACCAGAAGCGCAAAACCGGTGAACCCGAACAAAGAAATACACATATTTCCTGCAAGCGACAGAAAATTTGCTTCGGTAGTGACTTTCTTTATTGTTGCGTTCAATGGATCCTCTTTGATTTTACTTGTGAATAACAAGATAATTAGATTCTGACGTTTTTCTTCGACGGGCGGCCTCTCCAATTTTTCTTATCAGGAACTTCGCCTATAGCCGATTTGACAACATGCATTTCAACTCCATTCAGCAGAAAAAGCGGGTTGTGGCGTGTATGTTTCATGAATGTGTTTAATGCGCCCTGGTCAGCTTCCGACCACGAACGGTTAGAATGGCAAACCATGATGGACAGATCAGATGAAGCAACAAGCTCTGAAGGATAGGGAAAATAAAGAATAGGAGGAAGTTCCACTAAAATATAATCCGGTGAGAACGCGGAGTAATATTGATTTCCATTGAGCAGATCCGCAGCATTGCGGATGGAGTAGTAACTTTCATCAACATGGTAAATAATATGTTCTTCAGAATTTAATTGATTTTCCGGTTTAGAAAGTACCAATCTGACCTGATCTTCAGAGTTGCCTGAATGTCCGTTTGCAGTTTTCAGGGATCTGGCAGGTTGATGCTCGTTAATGAGTGATGGTTCCAGAACAGGTTCGTTTATATCCTGTGAATCTATTCCCGATAATTCTGACTGCAACAAGGATTCCTTCGAGAAATTGATAACGATTACTTTCTTCCCTTGTCTCTTGAGTTTCCGTGAAAGATTATTTAATAGGGTTGTCTTCCCTTCTTCATTTTGTGTACTGAAAAACAAAATTGTTCGCGGCTCATGGCTTATTAGCCGGCCTTTAGGATAAAGTTCAACCTGCTGTATGATCATTTCCATCAATCTGCTGGTGACAAATGGAAGATTGATGGTATTCGATTTTTCAGTTATCCTTGGATAAACCCCCGCAGGATCGAGCCCAAGTATTTTCGCGGCTTTATTAGGATTCTTCAAGGTAGCATCAAAATATTCAAGCATAAGGATAACAGAACCAACAATTATAAATCCAAGTAAGGCAGCCAGAACAACCAGCAGCAATCGCTTTGTCGGATTTGGCGCCAAAGGAAAATAAGGGGGATCGACAGCCTTGATATTGGAGGAAAGTTCGACATCCTGAACTTTTAACTTTGCCAGATTAAGTCCTTTCAGTAATTCGAGATATTCCTGCTCTGCAACCGAGATCTCACGTTCGATCCTTTTTAATGTGACACCGGCAGGCGCATAACTGTCATATTCCTTTTGTGCATTTTGTATCCTGCTTTCCAATCCTCCAATTTCGGATTTCGTTTCCTGGTAATCTTTCACACTGGTCAAATAATTCTCCAGAAGATTATTCTGAGAAGCATCCCCGACCGAAGTTTTTGAATTATACATGCCATCCACCAGCACACTTATTTCATTTTTCAATGTCTCCGCCTGCGTCTTCAGGTTAATTACTTCCTGATTATCCTGGGAATTGGCATTGCCCGTTTCAACAGTGGCAAGCCGCATGTTGATCTCAGCCAGCCGGTTACGCTTTTCAATCAAACTGGCGCTCTTTTGCTGCAGATCCTGTTGCGCATTCATCTTATCCTCAAGCTTCTGAATTGCAGCATTATCACCAGCCAGTTTGACACGTTTACTTTGCAACAAAGCTTCAAGGTTTCCGGCTGCTTTTCCCGCAGCCTCGCTCTGGTCGGCGAAGTTTACAATTTTGTTTTTCTCGTTGAATTTCAAAAGCTGGTCTTCAGCATCTGCAAGTTTTACAGCGCCTGCTTTCAGCTTATATTCAAAATACTTCACCACTGCATCGGAACGGCTTTCCTTTATCTTTTTATAGTTCTTCATGCATACCTCTGTCAGCAGGGCAAGGGTTTGCTGGCAGATACCCGGATCATCCGAATTGTACTTCAGTTCAATAAGATCACTGGAAGAAATGCGCTGCACACTGACCGATGAAATAGCCTTGATAGAATAATGAGGATTATTAAAATTAAGCAAGCGGTAAATGTAGTTTGTATCATTGCTGACCATGTAATCATGAAGGTTTTTTACAGTCAGTTCATAAGCTGACTGATCAAGATAAGCCGGTTGCAGATTCAATGAATTATCCGGATTATGTTCAGTAAACGAAAACCCTCCTGATGTTTTTGAAGTGTCTGGGTTCTGCACGCCGGATTCTTTGTTTCTGTTATAAATATGTCTGACTACAAGTTTATTTATATAAGCAGGCGTTGTATGTTTCAGGTCAAGGAAAGATTGCAGGGATATGTATCTGGAATCATGACGGCTTAACATCAGATGCTGGGCAAGCAATCGTATGGCTACTTCCTGCGAGGTTTCTCTTGATTGGATTACCGTGATCAGATTATCAAAAGCCGCATTCGAGGTAAATACATTGAATGACTGGTCAAGCTGAACGCTTGTGCCACTGGTCATACCGGTGTAAAGAGTCG
>CAZUYY010000141.1:1359-6794 GCA_964624935.1 uncultured Prolixibacteraceae bacterium | reverse complement strand
AATGATTTTTTTCTGCTTCATTCCGATGCTCTTGGAGAAACCAACAATCCCTCCCGGCAGATTGACCTGACCGGGAGAACTTATGCACCATTAGACCTTCAGGATACTCAAACCATTAACTCATGGGGAAACTTGTCGGGCGACTATTGGGATCTGCCAAACTAATGTAAAAAAGAAGGCGCTTAGAATAAAAACGAAACTTCCGGTGAAACCGGCCGTGAATTTTTATTATCACTTGTTAATTATTTAGTATTTTTACCACCGTGGAATCACCTCCACATTTTAATTGGTAATCTTTTATTTATTCATTGTGCGAACTGCTGTCGTCATACTTAACTGGAACGGAAGAAAATACCTTGAACAATTTCTACCTTCCCTGATCAGGTACAGCAGCGGAGAAGCTGAGATCATCGTTGCAGATAATGCATCCAAAGATGATTCCATTCCTTTCCTTGAAACGAATTTCCCTTCTGTCAGGATCATCCGGAATGTCACGAATGAAGGTTTTGCAAAAGGATACAATCTGGCATTAAAACAGGTCGAAGCCGATTATTATATTCTGCTCAATTCGGATATCGAGGTCACACCGGACTGGATCAGACCCATCATTGATATGATGGAGAAAGATCCATCCATTGCTGCCTGTCAGCCGAAGATACGTTCGTATATTGACCGGCAGAAGTTTGAATATGCAGGAGCTGCCGGAGGATTTATTGACAAATTCGGATATCCATTCTGCCGCGGGCGTTTGTTCCAGACGCTTGAAGATGATCTTGGACAATATGATGATATCATCGAGATCTTCTGGGCTACGGGCGCATGTATGTTTGTGAGAGCAGAGGCATTCCATAAGGCAAGCGGACTGGATGAGGATTTCTTTGCTCACATGGAGGAGATCGATTTGTGTTGGCGATTGAAAAATCTCGGGTATAAGATCATGTATTGTCCCAATTCGGTAGTATTTCATATCGGCGGAGGAACCTTACCGAAGATTTCCTGGCGAAAGACCTATTACAATTTCCGTAATAATTTTTATCTCCTTTACAAAAACCTTCCGGATAACCTGGTAAGCGAGGTGTTTTTTAAGAGGTTGTTCCTTGATGGCATTGCGGCGCTGAAATTTTTATTTACTGCAGGATTTAAAGATTTCTGGGCTATCTATAAGGCCCATGAGACTTTTTACTCGACCCTGAGCAAAACAAAGGCTAAGCGGAAGTTGCTTCCGCATCCACCACTCCATAAAGTTTACAGTAAAAATATCGTTTTCGAATATTTCTTAAGGAACAAGAAAAAGTTCTCTGATCTTGATCCAGGAAAGTTCTTTTAGGTGAGCCCTAAGCCCCACCCCCAATCCCTCCCCCAAGAGGGAGGGGTGTAAAATCTTTTTAGAGTTTCATTCTGAAACTTTCCAGTGCCAGGCGATAAGATTCCATTCCGAAGCCAATGATGCTTCCTCTTACTACCGGGGCGATCAGGGATGTTTGCCTGAAAGATTCCCTTGCGAAGATATTAGAAATGTGGACTTCAATCACACTGGCCGATATTGCCTTGATTGCATCTGCAATGGAAACTGAAGTGTGTGTGTATCCTCCGGCGTTCAGAATGATGCCATCATAGATCAGACTGGCTTTATGCAAGGCGTCAATGATCTCTCCTTCTATATTGGTCTGTACAAAATCAATTCGGATATCGGGATAGTGCTTTCTTAATTTCTTCAGATAGGTGGTAAAGTCCCGGGATCCATAAATATCAGGTTCCCTCTTTCCGACCAGGTTCAGGTTTGGGCCATTGATGATGAGGATCTTCATGGTTATTGATTTTATTACAAATATAAGTTTTTCTTAATATATTTGTCGAATATCCTTATCGCAGGATCAGAAATTTGAACTAAAATATAAACAAAACCAAAATTAGTTTTTATGGAAGCACAAAAAGTGGACATGTTCCTAATGATGAACACAAAGTTTTTTGAATCTCACCAGATACCTTTCATTCGTGAACGTCTTCTGGCACTGGACGATTCAAAGTACATGATGCTGCAGACGGCAGGATTCAAGGACCCAACCATTTCGCTTATCGTTTCTCTGGTTGGCGGGCACTTTGGCATCGATCGTTTTCTGATCGGTGATACGGGGCTTGGTGTTGCAAAATTGCTGACTTGCGGCGGACTGGGGATCTGGACAATTATTGACTGGTTTATGATCATGGGCCGGACAAAGGAAATTAACTTTGAAAGACTTCAGCAATTTTTAATGTAGAAGTGTCAAAAAAGAGACTTTACATTCTCATCCTCGGATTATCGCTGGCCGGGTATTCGTGGGTCATCCTGAATCATTATCAGCTCAGAATGGAAAAACCCACCCTGAATGTGTGCTTATTCAGGCAGGCAACCGGGATTCCCTGTCCCTCTTGCGGTACAACCCATTCTGTTCTTTCGATTCTGCAAGGGAAATTCAGGCAGGCACTGAATGAGAACATCCTGGGTTTTCCTGTTGCATTGATGCTGGTTATTTTTCCATCATGGATCCTGATGGATATGATCCGGAAAAGGGATGGTTTTTACAGATTCTATTATTTAGCAGAATCTTTCTTACGAAAGAACTGGATCGTCTGGCCGGCATTAATTATTCTCCTGATCAACTGGGGGTGGCACATTTTCAGGGTTGGATGATTGGCAGTTTGCCCCCCCCCGGTGACGGGGAAATAAATGGAGGGGCGACCGGTCCGGTCGCCCGTGTATTTAAGGTTTTTTATAGATCTCGTAGTTGGCGATTCCCATCTTCTGGAAGGCATGATGGAAGGATGTTGTTAAAACACCTAATCCATATTTAATGCTTCTTTTCAGATTGATTGAAGAGGCTTCCTTAAAATATTTTGTGGGGCAGGTAATCTCTGCAATCTCGAATCCTTGGTAGAGGATCTGTGAAAGCATCTGGTTATCGAAGACAAAGTCATTGGAATTTGCCTGGAAGTTTATACTTTCCAGCACCTTTCTGGAAAATGCACGGTATCCGGTATGGTATTCTGAGAGTTTCGCCCGGATTATAAAATTCTGGAAGAGTGTCAGGAACCGGTTTGAAATGTATTTATATACTGGCATTCCACCCTTTAATGCACCTTTTCCTAAAATTCTTGATCCTAAAACCACTTCATACACATCGTTGGCAATAAGATATGCCATGGACGGTATAAGTTTTGGGGTGTACTGGTAATCGGGATGAACCATGATCACAATGTCGGCACCCAGTTCTAAAGCAGCTTTATAACAGGATTTCTGGTTCCCTCCGTACCCTAAATTTTTCTGGTGGCTGATAATGTTCCGGATCCCAAGTTCCTTTGCGACACCTATTGTATTGTCCTTACTTGCATCATCTACCAACAGTACATCATCAACAACATCAAAAGGGATCTCATTGTATGTGTCTCCTAGGGTTTTTTCCGCATTGTATGCTGGAAACACAACGATAATTTTTCTGTTTTTAATCATGATCAATCATGTTATTCCTTCCACAACCTGACAAGCAGGATTTCCGCTAACAGGAAGCAGAGCACACCCAGGACGAAATATTTCCACAGGGAAATCCCCTGGTTAATATCGTGGATTTGTTTTGCAAGTGAAACCTGTTTCCCTTTAAGGACTGCAAAGTACTTCACAGCCGATCTTTTCAGCATGGCATTGATCTCATCGCCCGTATAGCATTTCAAGTCTGATTCACGCCGGTCGTAGTTAAATGCAACCCCCTGGACTATGCGCGATCCTTCCATTATCATATAAAGCCCCGCTTCTCTGATCTGATCATGCGGATATAAAAGGGTCAGTGATCCGTTTGACCGCATCTCAGGAATGCTCTCGAAGTCAGAGTTCTGCTTTTTGATCTTGTAAACTTCTTTGTTCCTCAAAGAATCATTTTCAATAACAATACCGTTGTCGGCAGATAAGGAGTAAAACAATGGAACCGATGGTACGCTTAGTATTGCAATTTTATAAAGAGCCGGAACAAATATGGAATTCTTTGGGAAATTACTTGCTTTATCATCAAGAGGTACTGCGAAAAGAAAAACCTGACCTTTACCAGCTTTGGTCAGCGTAAGGAAAGGTTGTCCATTCTGAAGCTTCATCAGGTCTTCTGTAGTTGATTTCGAGGTGCTGTTTAAGATATAATGCCACTTAACTCTTGGCAGATCGACATTTTCAGGCAACACAATCTTCCCTGAAGCATTCCTTTCAAAGACATCCCTGAAAACAGGGCTTTCTGTATTGATCTCAGAAACATTGACCTGTGCTGTATCTGTTCCTGTGATCACCGGAGCGTTAAAAACAGACAGCAATTCGTTATACATCAAAGGATCTGCCTTATCCGGAGGAAAAACGACGATATTGCCTCCACTCATGACATACCTCGAAAGTTCCTGCTTCAATCCCGATGAGATCTCTTTTATCCCATTCAGGATGATCAGGGGATATCGCCCGAATGAGGAGAAATCCAACTGCTTATCTCCGCTATTTCTGAAAATAAATGCCGAATCCGAAGCATACAACGCATCGAGGTACGGACTGGGTTTATCGCCGCTGATACAAAACAAGGGGATCGCCGGAGCTATCATATAAGAAATAAAGAAATTATCATCCCATGTCACCGGGTAATCAGGAATGGAGAGAACACCTGATTGTATCCCGGCTGCATTGTTCGTATAAGGAAGAACGACCATAGTTTCTGATCCGGGTTCAATTTCAAAGCTGGCGACGGTTTTTTGAACATTGTTGATCGAAAACGAAAGAGGGATCTTTTCCAGTCTTTGATCCGAAGAATTCCTGATCTTCACTTTAAGTTTAACAGGTTGCATGGGCTGAAGAACAGGATTATCAAACCATGCCGAATCGATATATAGATTATTCTGCTTAACTGCAATTACAGGAACAAAAAACCAGGAAACAGATGTGTCCGCTTTCAGGTTGATGAAGCCTGAAGTGGTACGCTGGAAATCAGAAATAATATAGGCTACCGGGTTCATGCTTCTTGCATCTGAGAACATCTCTTCCTGACGTTTCATGACCCCGGCCAACGATCTTACTGCCGGTGATATCTTCACCTCTTCTACGAGGTTTTTGAATTCATCCCTGCTGACGAATCGCTGGTGTCTTCCTTCAAAATCACCCGTCAGTAATTGAAAGAGATCAGAAGGCTTACATGCATCTGCAATCTCCACTGCTTTATTTTTAGCTTCATCAAGCAGTCTTCCGCCACTGGAAAGGGCTTCCATACTAAATGAATTGTCGATGTAAATACTTATTGCCTGTGAACCTTTAAGTTTCTTCTTAACAAGTGAAGAAGGGAGGTATGGCTGTGCAAATACCATGACCAGGCAGGTTATTGCAAGAATCCTGGCAAGAAGGATCAGCAGGTGCTTCAATTGTGACCTCTTTTTTGTCTCCT
>CAZUYY010000141.1:0-1349 GCA_964624935.1 uncultured Prolixibacteraceae bacterium | reverse complement strand
TTTGATCTCTGCAATAAACCTTACATTGGTGAAATAGATTTTTTTGTATCTTCTGAAATTGAAAAGATGAATGATGACCGGCACAGCAAGTGCAGTAAGGGCGAATAAAAATAAAGGCTGAGCAAAAACCATGAATATCAGATTGCGGATGACAAATGTAAAAAAAATCCCGGTATAGCCGGGATTTTATGAGGTGTTCAGGTTTGATTTTTAAATCACTCCCTGGTCAAGCATGGCATTTGCAACCTTCAGGAAGCCTGCGACGTTGGCTCCTTTTACGTAGTTCACAAAACCATCCTTGCCTTTTCCGTATTTAACGCAAGATTCGTGGATACTACACATGATCTCATGGAGACGTTTGTCAACTTCTTTTATCGGCCAACTGAGTTTCATGGCATTCTGTGACATTTCCAATCCGGATGTAGCAACACCGCCGGCATTCACAGCTTTACCGGGAGCAAAAAGAATCTTATGTTCCAGGAATATTTCGACAGCTTCCGGGGTACAAGGCATATTTGCACCTTCAGCAACACAGATGACACCATTTTTAATCAGGTGAGCGGCATCTTCTTTATTGAGTTCATTTTGTGTTGCGCAAGGCATTGCCACATCGCACTTCACTTCCCATGGATGTTTTCCCTGGTGGAATTTGGCAGTCGTGAATTCATAAGAATAAGGTTTTACAATATCCTGGTTTGAAGCTCTTAATTCGAGCATATACTCGATCTTTTCACCTGAAATGCCATCCGGGTCATAGATGTATCCGTCAGGGCCACTAATGGTAACAACTTTTCCACCAAGTTCAGTTACCTTGGTTGCTGCACCCCACGCCACATTACCAAATCCGGAGAGGGCAACGGTTTTGCCTTCGAAATTCATTCCTTTTGTCTTCAGCATTTCATTGGCAAAATAAACTGCTCCGAAACCGGTAGCTTCCGGGCGTATAAGACTGCCGCCCCAACTCAGGCCTTTACCAGTGAGGACACCGGCATTTTCACGGGCTAACTTTTTATACATCCCGTAAAGGAATCCGATCTCACGGCCACCAACGCCAATATCACCTGCAGGAACATCAGTTTCAGGGCCGATCACTTTCCAAAGCTCAAGCATAAAAGCCTGGCAGAAACGCATGACCTCTGCATTTGATTTTCCTTTGGGATCGAAATCGGAACCACCTTTTGCACCACCCATGGGTAGCGTCGTAAGGCTGTTCTTGAAGATTTGCTCGAATCCCAGAAATTTCAGGATACTGAGGTTCACGCTGGGGTGAAACCGCAGTCCGCCTTTATAAGGGCCGATTGCATTGTTGAATTGAACACGGTAGGCCCTGTTCACCTGAACTTTTCCAT
>CAZUYY010000140.1:0-6805 GCA_964624935.1 uncultured Prolixibacteraceae bacterium | reverse complement strand
AACCTATGCCATTTAGATTGAAGGGTTATCTTATGAAACCAACTTCAAACCTTTGCCTCAGGGTAGCTGGAACCATCAGGACTTCATGGATTTTTTGCTTACAAGGCGCTCGGTGAGGGTATTCAAAGATAAACCGGTACCTGCGGCTGTTTTGCAGAAGATTGTTGATTCTTTGTCAACGGCCCCATTTGGAGTCAATCCTGATAATGTGGAAATTACTGTAATAAATGATAAAAAAGTGATTGAACAGGCGCTGCCATACATATCCGGATTTTATACTCAACTGGCAAAGATCCTTAAGATTCCGTTGCTTGGCTGGCTCCTCCTGCGAACTATCCCAAAAGAGTTCTCAAATACTCTGGTCAATTTCATTGTTCCTCATGTAAATAAAGGATTATATAATAGTTCAATTACCGACGATATCACCAGAAATGCACCTGCCCTGATACTTTTCCATGGGAAGAAAGGAGCGGAAGAGCATACCGTGGATGCGCACATTTACCTGACTTATGCACTTCTTTCAACCCATTCGCTTGGACTTGGAGCTACTGCGATCGGGTTGATCGGACCTGCCGTTAACCGAAGCAAACCACTTCTCCGGTTGTTCAGGATCCCTGAGGGAAATAAAGTCGTATATTCTATGATCGTGGGATACCCCAAGTTTACATTCAAACATGCAATTGTAAGGCCGAGAACGAAGGTCACCTTTATCACATAGTCTTTTTCTTCTGGTGATGTTTTTGTCATCTATTCCCAATAAACATTCACAATTTCTTAATACTAACATAACGTTGTTGTAACTGTTATTGGCCGGTATAAAAGTACCTTTGCGGCAAACCCATCCTCATGAGTATCAATTCGTGTCAATTCAATGATTCCTATTTCCCGATCATGGATGGAGTAGGAATGACTGCTCATAATTATGCCTACTGGATGAACCTGAAACATGGGAAATCCAGCCTTGTCGCCCCCAGTGCTAAAGATTATAAAGACCGGGCAGATTATAAAGTGATCCGTTTTAAATCAGTCTTACTGCCTGGTATGAACCCATACAGGGTGGGCCTTCCCATGATAGATTTCACATTTAAAAAGAAGCTTTCAAAAAATAATTTTGACATTCTCCATGCACATTGTCCATTCATCAGCGGGCAACTGGCACAAAAGCTTGCAAAAAAGCTTGATATTCCCCTGGTAGCGACATTTCATACAAAGTATCGTGAAGATTTCAGGAAAGCCATGCCCAGTGAAATGTTCATTGATTTTCTCATGACGATGACCATGGATTTTTACAACAGTGCAGATGTGGTTTGGGTACCGAACCGGGCAACCGGTGAAACACTGAAAGAATATGGATTCACAGGCGAATTTGATATCATGCCCAATGGAACCGATTTTGATATTCCGGAAAAAGGGAAATATCTCAAATACAGGTATAAAGGACTTGAGAAGATTAATGCATGTAATGATGATTTTATTCTTCTTTTTGTCGGCCAGCACAGGTGGGAGAAAAATGTTCGTACCATTCTTGATGCATTGAAGATCCTGAAAGGCAAAAAAGAATCGTTTAAAATGGTCTTTGCAGGAGAAGGTTATGCTGCCAAAGAGATGAAGTCTCTGGTCAAACAATATGGTCTTTCTGAAAATGTTGTATTTACCGGGGTGATATTGGATCGTCTGACCCTGAAACAACTTTATGCCTGTGCAGACCTGTTTGTCTTTCCATCAATCTATGACAATGCACCACTTGTAATGAGGGAGGCGGCTGCATTTGATGTTCCTTCCATCATCGTGCGAAATACATCTTCTGCAGAAGGAATTATGGATTATGTCAACGGGTTCCTGATCAACAACAGTGCAACGTCCCTGGCTGAGAAGATCGTGGAAGTAAAAGATAACCCGGGGGCAATAAAAAGAGCGGGAGAAGGTGCAAGGAAAACTATTTACAGACATTGGGAATCTATCGTTGATGAGGTTAACATTAAATATGAGGATATTATCAGAAGGCATAAATCAAAGAAGAGTAATAAATCATTAGTTCCTGTTTATGAAACCTGATACTAATAATTACCTGGATGAAAAAAACAAAAAAAGAAAAGAAACGGAAACCCCGGTCGAGAAATAAAATAATTGACGGACTGCCAATTTTGCGGGGGATGTTTGTTTATCCTGAATCCCTTTCAGATATTCTTCCATCATTTACTGAGTTAGGTTCGTTTGATTGGGAAACTTTTGATCATCAAAAAGCCTTAATGGAAGAATAGAGTAAGCTACAGACCGGCAATGCATTCAGGAATTTATCCTGAACACGGATGCTTCAAATGGAAAGACCATATCAATGCCCGGTTTTATTAAAGTATGTTCCGGCCTGTGAGTAGATATAAGTACAATTCCTTTTTCAGGAAGGGGAAGGAATATTTTTACCGGTCTCTTCCGGAAATTCAGCAATACAAAGATTTTGTCCTTTCTGAGTATACGATGGAAAGCAAGTATCCCTCTTTTTCCAGTAATTACAGGGATCCAATCGCCTGATTGCAAGGTTTCACTGTTATTACGAAAAGAGATGAGTTTTTTGTAAAGGGTCAGAATCGAGTCCGGATCTTTTGACTCGCTTTCAACATTAAATTTTGAATAATCCTGATTCACGGGTAACCAGGGTGTGAAAGATGAAAACCCTGCATTCAACCCGGAGTTCCATTGCATTGGAGTCCGTGCCCGGTCCCTTCCTTTAAAAAAAGGCCAGAACCTTTTTCCAAGCCGGTCTGCGATCTGGCTCTTTTTTAACTTTCCGTTAGTCATTCCTATTTCTTCACCATAATAAATGAACGGGGTTCCTTTAACAGTCAATAACAGGACGGCCATGATCCTTGATTTTTCCACAAAATATTTTCTTTTCCCAAAACGGCTATTGCTGCGGAAAAGATCATGATTGGAAAGTACATTGCAAGCCCAGCCATTTTTCGGGATCTGTTCATACCATTTTTTCAGGCACAAATAAAATTTCCGGGCTTTCCAGGGCTGGAACATCAGGGAAAAATCAAAGGCAAGATGAATGGAATTATTCCCTGATCCAAGATAATCTGCTGCAGTAGCAGGATCACCGGGAGGCATGGTATAGATCTCTCCAACGCACATCCTGTCCTCATATTCATCCAAAAGATTACGCAGCAGATGGGTTATTTTTTGGGATTTTGGACGGTTTCTCGTATAAACATGTTTCTGTATCCATGGAATTCCAAAGAAAAGTGGGTTATTTCTGAACTTTTTATCTTTAACGATCATGTTAATTACGTCCAGTCTGAAGCCATCGACTCCAAGGTCAAGCCAGAAGCGTACCTCATCAAAAAAGGCATTCTTTAATTCTTTATTCCGCCAGTTCAGATCCGGCATCTCCTTAAAAAACGAATGAAGATAGTATTGATCTGTACCTTCATCATATTCCCAGGCGTTTGTACCGAAGGCCGATCTCCAGTTATTCGGCTTTTTCTTTTTTGTCCCATCCTTCCAGATATACCAGTCGCGTTTAGGATTGTCTTTCGAAGTCCGGGATTCAAGAAACCAGGGATGCAGGTATGAGGTATGATTCATGACCAGGTCCATTACAATCCGGATCCCGCGTTCATGTGCTTCACGGAGAAGGCATTTAAAATCTTCAAGGTTGCCAAAAACGGAATCGATCTTTCTGTAATCCGAAATATCGTATCCAAAATCCAACATAGGGGATTGATAAAGAGGAGATATCCAGATTGCATGAATACCAAGATCAGAAAGATAATCCAATTTTTGGATGATCCCGTTTATATCACCCGTACCATCGTTATTAGAATCATAGAAACTACGTGGATAAATATGGTAAAAGACGCCATGTTTCCACCAAACCCAATTCTCTGTCTTCATGATTATTTACCGGTAGGAACGCCATTCATCAAACCGGTATGCCGAATAAAACTGTCGATAATACTTTTCTTGTCATATTCTCTGGCTCTGGTTAAGGCGTTTGTTCTGAATGTCGCTTGTAAAGTATCTGAAGTAAAGTACTCATTCATTTTCCGGATGAAATCCTGGTTGGAATTAACGAGGTATCCATTTATCCCATCAAGAATAATGTCTTTAGGACCTTTTGTTTTGTAAGCAATTACAGGTAATCTACAACTCAATGCTTCAAGAACGACACAACTGAAGGTGTCGAATTTTGATGGGAGGATCAATAGATCTGCTGAAGAATAGATATCAGGTAAGTCATCATGATCGACCCACCCAAGGAAGATCGCTTCAGGAATGGCATCCTTTAGCTCATTCTCAGCCGGACCCGTACCTGCAATAACAAGTTTTATATCTGGTATTATTTTGTTAATTCCCCTGATTATTTCAGGCAACTCCATAACACCTTTTTCATGGCTGACGCGACCTGTAAATAAGATAACCTTATCGTGCGGCTGAATTCCCGGAATATTAACCCTGGCGTCATTCCGGGGATAAAATTTTGCATCTGCCCAATGAGCGGTAGGATATACGACTTGTTCATTGAATCCCATTTCCCTGCCAGTCAACCATTTTCCCTGGTCTTTATTCAGAACGAACAACCCGTCAAATGATTTATAGAAAGCCCTTAGAAGACGCCTGAACCGGTTGAGGTTTGCCTTATCGAGATCCAGAACTTTCCGGGCAAACATGATCCAATCCGTATGCAGATAGAAATAAGATCTGACAGAATAAGCATGTTTCAGGTACAATGCTGCAAGTCCCATCGGGCCTTCCGTAGAACATATCAAACGGTCATATTCCCCGTCATGAAAAGTGTGATGTATTTCAAGGTAATTCGGTATACGGATAGGTTGTTCACGATACAAAGGAAGATTATATTCCGCAAGAGGTTTCAGGACAATAAGGTGGTCGTCCGGTTCAATTTCATTGCTGCACACCATGATGTCGATCGGTAAATTCGCTGACTTGATCTCTTCATGCATTGATTTGAGTACCATCGATACTCCATTGTTGTCGCCAAATGTGTCGGTAAGCCAGAGCATTTTCTTCGGATGTTCCAGCTTCCCGATCTTTTCAGAGAATATCTGAAGCAAAGGCCGTGTGGTATAAAGAACACGGGCACTTGTGAAATGTGCAGCTAAAATTAAAGCCGAGCCGAGGAATGGAAAAGAAAGGCCATCGAGAAGTTCCGGAATGTCAGGCATCTCCATCCGGTCAGCAGGCTTTGTCGCAATTTTCCTGTTATCTTCAAGAAGCGCTCGAAATTCACTGGGTATTTCAAAATGATTGATCAGGTTGTTGAGTGTGATATCTCCCGTTTTTCCTTCCTTCCTTATCTTTTCAAATTTAACATCCAGTCTTCCAAAAAGGATGGAGTTTAGTTTTTGATTGATTGAGGCGATATTTTCTTTGTAGTTTTCAACTATGTTGTCAGTTGAACTATTATAGATAGCTGCGATCTTCAATGAATCATCAAATACCGGTTTATAAACCCGTGGGACAAAAAGACGTTTCGTAAAACCGGGAGATTTCCCAAGAAATGAATTGTGAAATAGCTCAATAAAATTCATTGTTACCTTATGTCGCTGGAGTTCGGCAAAGCCATTGGAGACCAGCAATGCAATAATCTTCTCCTGGGTCGTGCCTTTGTGCAGAAGGATTCGTAACATTCCGGGATCTTTCCGGAACAAAGCAATCTGGCAGACATAATCGAGGAAAGCAATCGTCAGTTTTTCGCTGTTCTGATGAGAACCATAGGGCGCCATCCTGCCTTCCTTGATCGCTTCCAATGCAAGTTCCGAACGGCTGGTCGTTTCCAATCTGGTCTGAAGATCCGGCACATGCAGATAAGTTCCGGTTATACCCGAGAAGATCCCCATATGGCTGTCCGATCCGCCTGACATTGATTTTTTATAGGGATCCCTGCAATATTTTGAAGGATCAATTCCGGTTTCATCTGCAAACTGATCAATCATTCCGGGTGTAATACTTTCCAGCCAGGATTTGACCAACATATTTTGCCAGGTATCCCTTTGACCATTCAGCACCTCGAAACGCTCAAAGATCAAAACCATTTTTGTAAAGAAACTAAAAGGCGGAGATCCGATTTTACTATAGTGATATAAGGGATGCGCCCATGTAGTCGGGATATTATTTTCACATGTATATTCCTGAAATGAATAAATGTTTTTCCGGAGTTTTAACAATATTTTTTCCTGTTCCTCTGTAAAGCCATAAGCCAGGACATGAATGCCGATATTAAAATCCGGGACGGTTGCACTGAACTCAGCCCCAACCAGGATATCCAGGCCTTTATTCTTTAGTTCAAAGCAGGAACGGGCATTATTGTGGTTGGTCACTGTGAGGGTGTCACAGCCATTCTTTTTCAGGGTTTCGATCAATTGTTCGGTGGTTGTCCAGGTTTCCGGGAGATTTAATATTCTTCCAAGAAGTTCGTCCGGAACATCACTGTTATGATCATGGCAGTGAAGGTCAATCTTAAGTATTTCATTCAGTGGGAAGGCGGTTCGCTGGGTAGTAAGGAAGGCGTCAAGTTCAAGCTTTATTTCGTTTTGAAAGGTGTTGATTTGTGCCAGCGGATTATTCATTTATAGGAATAAAAAATTAAATAACAAAATTCGTTATTTGATGTTACGTGAACGTGAACAAAATGATAACAAATTATTAATCATCAAGAGGGAGGGGAGTTATTTGTGGTAAAATTTTACATGAGTTTTCAGAGGGGAGTCATTATTGAATCTTATAGATGATGAAAAGACCAATTCCTATGAAAATAAGACCCATGATTTTATTTATCCATAAA
>CAZUYY010000139.1:0-6809 GCA_964624935.1 uncultured Prolixibacteraceae bacterium | reverse complement strand
CTATTGCACACCAGGGCCGGTAACGTAATGCCCTTTTCAAATGTCATTATAGGTAAATTAAAAACGACTGCAAGAAACTGCACCGTAAAATGCCAGCAGTCGTCTGGTATGAACGGGTAACTATTCTTAACTGCCATTGAACTCTGAAACGACAGTTCATAAAAATATATGAAAGTCTGGAATTATCCCGGGTCGTTTACGATGGATAATGGAGGGAATAAGTTTTGCAAAGGTAATGATTAATCCGTTGCTTTAACAAAACTTTGTCACTCAGTCACTCAGTCACTTTGTCCCACTGTTATTTTTTTTTAACAACCACTACCAAAATCGCAGATATGGTATTATCTTTGACGTGTTACAAAAATCAAATCACAACATTAAAATATTTAAGTTATGAAAAAAACAATCAGTATTGCGGTTGCAGTAATCAGTGTACTTTTTATTTCCTCGCTGATCATTAATCAGTTAAATGCTCAAAATGCCAAAAGTGGCAGTAATCAAGGAAAGGCTATTCCGGCTAATGTGATGAAAATTATAGATAAGTCATGCGTTGCATGCCATGCCGAGCCCGGAAACATGATGGCTATATCACATCTTAATCTCTCGAACTGGGATAAGTATTCAGCGGAAAAACAAGCGGACAAGGCAAAAGATATATGCACACAGGTGACTAAAAGTAAAATGCCGCCAAAATCATTCACATCCAAACATCCCGATGCTGTTATATCGTCAGATCAACTGAATGAGATTTGTAACTGGGCTCAATCAATCCAGGGGACAAAAAAATAAATGTCCTCCGAAGTTACAGATCGGGATAATGATTAAACAAAGGCTGTCTCAGAGTATAATTTTCTGTGCCAGCCTTTTGATTTACTGCTGATGACTATGAAATACTTGTTTTTTTCTATTTTTGATGTTGACAACCAAAAATAATACATATCATTTAGCTTATGGCATTCGTAGACTATTATAAAATATTAGGTGTCGATAAAACAGCGACACTTAAAGACATCAAAGCGGCCTACCGGAAATTAGCCAGGAAATATCATCCTGATCTGCACCCTGACGATAAAGATGCAAAAAAGAATTTCCAGATGATCAATGAAGCGCATGAGGTGTTAAGTGATCCTGAAAAAAGGGGAAAATACGATGAATACGGACAGGATTGGAAACATGCCGACGAATTCAAGAATGCAAAACAATCTCAGGAACAATACTCAAATAGTAGTTCATCAGGATCTACAGGAACTCAGACCCAGGGCGATTTTTCTGACTTTTTTGAATCCCTGTTTGGCGGATCTGCCTGGGCAGGTAAAGGGAGGCAGGCAAAGTACAGAGGAGAGGATTATAATGCAGAATTGCACCTTGACCTGCTTGATGCTTATAAAACCCACAAACAAACGTTGACGATCAATGAGAAAAATATCAGGATCACAGTCCCTGCCGGTATTGAAAATGGTCAAACCATTAAAATTTCAGGACATGGAGGACCGGGAGTTAACGGAGGACCCAACGGTGATCTATATATTACCTTTTCAATCAGCAATCATCCGGATATTAAACGGTTAGGTGATAATCTCTATACGACTGTTGGGCTGGATCTTTACACTGCAGTTCTGGGAGGCGAAATTACAATAGATACACTGGATGGTAAAGTTAAACTGAAAGTCAGGCCGGAAACACAAAATGGAAGTAAGGTGAAGTTAAAAGGAAAGGGATTCCCTGTCTATAAAAGTGAAGGACATTTTGGAGACTTATATGTGACCTATGTTGTTAAAGTTCCAACGAATCTGACAGAGAAGCAAAAAACATTATTTTCCGAATTATCGAAATTGTAATCACATTTTAATACATGACTAATGCACAAAGAAGATTTAATAGCTATAGATGAGTTCTGTACGTTACATGAAATCGAAAATTCATTCATCAGTTCATTACAGAAAACGGGATTGATAGAGATTACCACCATTGAGGAAAGAGGATTTATTAATGCCAGCGAGCTTGAACAATTAGAAAAGTTCATTCGTTTCCACTATGATCTTGAAATTAACCTGGAAGGCATTGAAACCATTACTCATCTGTTGCAGCGGATAATATCAATGCATGAAGAGATCATTACGCTTAAAAACAGGCTCCGTCTTTATGAAACAAATGATTAACCGGAATTAATATGACTCAAACTCCCCAAACGTTTTGGAGCATCCCTGTCACAGAATTATTTAATAATCTTCAGTCTAGGTTAATCGGGCTAACATCCGATGATGCACAGAGAAGACTCGCGACATATGGCGCAAATCAATTAAAACCCAAGAAGAAATCAGATGCCTTCACGCATTTTATCGCCCAATTTAAAAGCCCTATAATTCTAATTCTCCTATTTGCAACGGGATTATCATTGTTCCTGCATAACATAGTCGATGCTTCCATCATTTTTGTTATTGTCATCATCAGCGGACTTCTGGGTTTCTGGCAGGAGCACAGTGCATCCAATGCGGTGCAAAAATTGTTGGCGATTGTCAAAATAAAAGCTTCAGTGATTCGTGATGGACAACAACATGAAATTCCTGTTGAAGAGATTGTGCCTGGTGATATTGTTGTTCTGAATGCCGGGGATATTATTCCGGGAGACTGTCTCATTCTTGAATCGAAAGATCTATTCGTTGATGAAGCTATGCTGACAGGCGAAACCTTCCCGGTAGAAAAAACTGTCTCTGTGTTACCTCCCGATACGGCTCTGGCCCAACGATCGAATACGGGTTGGATGGGAACCCATGTGGTAAGCGGTAACGCAAAGGCCCTGGTTACGTTTACCGGTAAAAATACAGAGTTTGGAAAAGTATCTGAACGTCTGAAACTCAAACCCTCTGAAACTGAGTTTGAACGCGGTATTAGGAGATTCGGGTATTTTCTTGGAGAAGTCACACTGATACTAGTGGTCATCATTTTTGCCATCAATGTTTATTTGCACCGGTCAGTCCTTGAATCTTTACTCTTTTCACTGGCGCTTGCAGTGGGATTGACACCTCAGTTATTGCCTGCGATCATCAGCATTAACCTTGCGCATGGCGCAAAAAAGATGGCTGAGAAGAAGGTGATCGTAAAACGTTTGGCGTCAATTGAAAACTTCGGCAGCATGAATATCATATGTTCTGATAAGACAGGAACACTCACCGAAGGAACCGTGAAAGTTCAATCAGCACTGGATGTGAATGGAGAGGCAAACGATAAAGTGTTCCTGTATGCATACATCAATGCGTTTTACGAAACCGGCTTTACAAATCCTATTGATGAGGCTATCCTGAATTATCAGAAGAAAGATCTCTCAGAATACCGGAAAATGGATGAGATACCTTACGATTTTCTTCGCAAACGGTTAAGTATTGCAGTTACTCATGGTAATGATCATTTAATGGTTACCAAAGGTGCACTGACGAATATCTTGGAAGTCTGTTCATCTGTGGAAATGAAGGATGGGAAAATTGTTGATATCGCATCCGTGAAGGATCAGATACAGAAAAACTTTGAGGCATTCAGTAACAATGGATTCCGGACCCTTGGCATAGCTTATAAAAAGGTGCCGTCGGAATCGATGATCCATAAGGAGGATGAAGCAGGAATGACCTTTATTGGTTTTCTTACCCTTTTTGATCCACCCAAAGCGAACATCCTGGAAACAATTGCCAATCTGAAGAAACTGGGTGTTTCAATCAAAATTATTACAGGAGATAATCATCTCGTTGCAGCCAGCCTGAGTAAGAAAATGGAACTGTCTGATAATAAGATCATCACTGGCCCTGAACTTCGTCAAATGAGTGACAATGCCATACTTAGCCAGGTGGGGGGAATTGATGTTTTTGCCGAGATAGAACCTAATCAGAAGGAACGGATTATTATTGCGCTTCGAAAAGCAGGAAATGTTGTAGGATATATGGGTGATGGGATCAATGATGCTTCTGCCCTTCATGCTGCCGATGTCGGAATTTCAGTTGATACTGCTGCTGATGTTGCAAAGGACGCAGCGGATATTGTTCTGCTTGAGAATGATCTCGGCGTCCTGGTTGAAGGAGTAAAAGAAGGACGAAGGACTTTTGCAAATACATTGAAATACGTTTTTATGGCCACCAGCGCCAACTTTGGAAATATGTTCAGCATGGCAGGAGTATCAATCTTTCTTCCATTCCTTCCTTTGCTACCCAAGCAGATCCTTCTTACGAACCTGATGACCGATTTCCCCGAAATGACCATTGCGACCGACAGGGTGGATGATCAAATGGTTGATCATCCCAGGCGTTGGGATATAAAAGCAATCCGCAAGTTTATGATTGTTTTCGGCCTGTTAAGTTCTGTATTCGATTACATGACCTTCGGTTTACTTTTACTCATACTTCGGGCTAATGAGGTTCAATTCAGAACAGGATGGTTCATAGAGTCAGTGATCTCGGCATCGATTATTGTCCTTGTTATCCGCAGCAGGAAACCTTTTTTCAGGAGCAAACCAGGAAAGTACCTGTTAAGAACAACATTATCAATTGCAATATTAACTTTAATCTTACCTTTTACACCTCTTGGAACACTATTCGGATTCACTATGCTTAATCTTTCAACCTGCTTGTTATTATTGCTCATAGTTGCACTTTATATCCTTGTTGCCGAGGTAACTAAGACAATTTTTTATAAGAAAGTGAAGTTTTAGGAGATCAAAAAAAAAGGACATTGCCTGTCTTTCGGATTTAGCCTATCCCGATACGGTATGAAAACCAATCCCTAAAACACTTACCTTTGCAGGAATTAGTGAAACGTCGTGGATAGCAAAATACAACGAATTATAGGTATTAGTATGATTCTTTTAACCTGGGTTTTCTGGGGAATAATCTTTGTTATTCCTTTCCTGAAGCTCGGCATAAGGAATTCAGCCATGCTGATAACAGGATTACTGATTGCCACGAATTTATTTTGGGTTGGTATTTTTCTGGTAGGGAAAGAATATGCCAGAAAATTTCAGATTATGGCGAAACTAAAAAAGTGGTTTAATCATTAACATTACTCTTCCATGTTACTTTTTTTCATACTTTTGTGCACTTTTAAAAACTTCTGTATCTAAACGCTGATATATTACTGGTTTTGAAAAAAATAGCTCTCCTTGGATTTCTTCTCTTAGTCCCATTCTTAATAAAAGCTCAACCTTCTGCCAATCTTAGCCCGGGGAAGATCAACGGCGTCATCATCGATTCCGTTGATCACCAACCCATTGAATATGCCACTATAGCATTATCCCTACAAAATGCGACCGACATTATCAATGGTACGACCTCTGATTCAGCCGGGAAATTCATTTTAAGTAAAGTATCGAAAGGAACATACAGGATTGTGATCAATTTTCTGGGCTATGAAAAAAAAATCATCGATAATATTATCCTGAGTGATAAAAATCCCTCCATTTTTCTTGGAACCATCCTCTTATCCCCCAAAGCTACAACCCTGCAGGGTGTCACTGTCACTGCTGAAAAAAGTATTATCGAGAACAAGATAGATAAAATGGTTTATAATGCCGAGAATGACATTACCTCCCAATCCGGTGTTGCGATCGATGTTCTGAAAAAAGTACCCCAGGTTTCCGTTGATGTCGATGGGAATGTGGAATTGCAGGGAAATACCAACATACGCTTTTTAATCGATGGAAAACCTTCAACCATCTATGGAAATAGTATCACAGATGTTCTCTCCTCAATACCGGCCAGCCAGATACAGAGCATTGAAGTAATCACCAGTCCGGGAGCGAAATACGATGCTGAAGGTACTGGTGGAATTATCAACATCCTGTTAAAGAAAACCCGTGTCAACGGGATCAGCGGCAATGTTTCTTTATCGGCAGGAACCCGCCTTGAGAATGGATCATTCAACATAAATGCACGAAAAGGATTTTTTGGCGTGAATGCATTTCTCAATGGGAATGCACAGCTTTCTTCTGTGACAACAAACGATCAGTCTCAGGTGACGCAGAATTCCGACAACACTACGCAAACGCTCACACAGCACAGTCAAAGCAATTTTCAGCGGAATGGCTATCAAACAGGTATCGGTTTGGATTTCACTATCAGTAAGAAAGATAATCTTACCGCTGGACTGACTTATAATCATTGGGCTAACCAGGGTAAAGGAGTCACAAATGAGGTTTCTGACTCTACGGGAGGTACACCTTACATGAATGCACTTAATGTTGTAAATCATTATCATTCAAATTCATATACGTGGAGCCTGAATTATAAGCATTCTTTTAAAAAGAAAGGACAAGAATTAAGCCTTCAATATTATTCGAGTTATGCGATGAATTATTCAGATTACTCGCAAACCGAGGGAAAAAACGCGGCCGATTCAATATATTCAGGGATTTATGGAAGTAATCCCGGCACTGACATGATAACAGAAATTTCTGCTGATTATACACAGCCATTCAGTGAAAAAGTAAATTTACAAACCGGAGTAAAAGCTTCACTCGAGAATCTGAAAAGCCCGTCATTGACTGATACACTGGATTTGTCCACCGGTAATTTTGTACGTGACTACCCACAATCCTATACACTGAATTATAGCAGGAATATATATGCAGCTTACCTTACAGGCACATTTTCACTTTTTAAATTCCTGGATGTAAAACCCGGTGCACGGGTGGAACATACGGATACGTGGATAAGTTATGAAAATGCTACTGGAAACAGCATCCCTTCCTATACGACCTTTGTTCCTTCAATGGTACTGTCGCATAACTTTAAAAATAACAACTCCCTGAAACTGAGCTATTCCTACCGGAT
>CAZUYY010000138.1:0-6812 GCA_964624935.1 uncultured Prolixibacteraceae bacterium | reverse complement strand
TGCAGCAATCTGGTTTGCTACTGAATCCGGTAACAAATGTATCAGGTCAGACACGAAATGAATTAAGAATTAAGAATGAAGAATTGGTAAATCATCAACAGATGAATAACGGTTTTATTTTTTACAAAAGTACCAAATTTTAATCAGGGATGAGAAGGATCATATCCCATACCAACATAAACTAAAACTCTCAGAGTTTTAAAAAACGCCGTCAAAGCAGAGTAATTCAATAAAAGAGGTATTAAATCGTTCCTCGGGATTCCATCCGGTCAGTTGAACAAAAGAGCTTTGTTTGATTAAAGCCTGGTTCTGTCCAACACGGGGAAACGCATTTCAGTAAGGTAGAATGCTCCATAAAATACTGCGCTGTAAAACACTGTTCCGATCACATCATTCAGGAAGAATGAAATCCCCTGGGTGAAATCACGGAAAAATGCCAGTCCCATTCCGTAACACTCGAGCAAGCCGGCGAAGGTTTGCGGATACATCGGGTGTGGATACAACCGGTCAACGAGCCATGCGGAGAAGTTTGTGATCAGGAAAAAGATCACAGCTGAGGCTAAGGAAGCCACTACAACACTTCCAACATTCACTCGTTTCCGGATGGCCATACCAATTAATACGGTAATGGAGAAACCTGCGTAAACGGCAAGAATATTAGCATGGAGACCGATAATGAGGTCGCTCGCAAACATGGCGGCGATTGGGATAGCAAAAGCGTACTGCTTTTTATCAATATAGGTCCCTGCAAATAATGCCATTGCCGCAATAGGGGTCAGGTTCGGCCAATGGGGTAACAGACGCAGCAAGGCTGCAACAATAATTACTGAAAGAGCAACAAAGAACCTCGGTGTGAAGGTCTTATATTTCATTATATATTTTGGTTTAAGTTCTACAAAAATAATAAATGATTTTAATTTTACAATAAAATTTTAAAAAATGTTTTTATTTATTGGTTTCTAATACAAAAATTTCAGTCAATGATAAAAAAAATCAGCCTTGTAATATCTCTATTTGCCTTATATTCAGGACTAAACGCTCAGGGAAAAATGAAAGCAGATCTTATTTTGATAAATGGGAAAGTCTGTACGGCAGATCGGGAATTCAGTTATGCGGAAGCTTTTGTCGTGAAAAACGGAATATTTGTGGCCATTGGACCGACAAACCAGATTTTGAAGCATTATGTCTCAGATTCGATCATAGATGCCAAAGGAAACTTTGTCTATCCCGGGTTTATTGATGCTCACAGTCATTTCTTTGGCTACGCCCTCAGTCTCATGGAATTAAATTTGACCGGGAGCCGATCGTTTCATGAGATCATCGACCTCTTACTTAAAAGGAAAGACTCCAATCCCGGAGAATGGATTGTTGGCCGGGGCTGGGATCAGAATCTCTGGGAAAAAAAAGAATTTCCGGATCGTTCTGAGTTGGATATTCTATTTCCAGACAGACCCGTAGTTCTTGTTCGTATCGATGGTCATGCACTTCTGGCCAATGGCGAAGCATTAAAACGGGCCGGAATCACGGAACATAAGGATTATAACCCGGGCGAGGTGGAAATGAAAAATGGACGGATGACAGGTATTCTCAGAGAGAATGCTGCCGATCTGATGAAAAACAGCATCCCGTTGCCTTCACGAGATGAACAGGTCATGTTACTGAAAACAGCACAGGCAAATTGTTTCGCTACCGGATTGACGGGGGTGACAGATGCAGGACTTGACTACCCAATTGTCACTCTGTTAGATTCGTTGCAAAAAGAGGACTTATTGAAGATGAGGTTGTATGTAATGCTCAATCCAACGGAAGAAAATATCCAGAATTTTATTAACCAGGGGCAAATCATCACTCCGCGGCTTACCATCCGGTCAATAAAGATCTACGCGGATGGCAGCCTGGGATCAAGGACTGCATTGCTTAAAGAACCGTATTCCGATGATCCTTTGAATTATGGAATTCAGGTTACCTCTCCGGAAAAAATCAAAGAAATGTGTGCATTGGCTGCAAAAAATGGTTACCAGGTGAATACACATGCAATCGGTGATTCTGCAGTCGCCCTTGTATTAAAGATTTATAAAGAGTTCCTTAAAGGGAAGAATGACTTACGTTGGCGCATAGAGCATGCGCAGGTGGTCAATCCACAGGATATTTCCACGTTCGGAGCTTATTCAATCATCCCGTCAATACAATCCACTCACGCAACCTCCGATATGAATTGGGCAGCAGACAGGCTTGGAAAACGAAGGATTAAATGGGCATATGCCTATAAAAACCTGCTGGATCAGAATGGATGGTTACCCAACGGGACCGATTTTCCGGTTGAAAAGATCAGTCCTCTTCTCACATTTTATGCTGCCGTAGCCAGACAGGATATTAATGGATTACCTGTGAAAGGATTCCAACCGGAAAATGCTTTAAGCCGGGAAGAGGCCATGAGATCCATAACAATCTGGGCAGCTAAGGCCGGATTCGGTGAGGATTACAGGGGAAGCATAGACATAGGAAAGATGGCTGACTTCGTGATCCTCGACCATGACCTTATGACCTGCCCTTATAAGGAAATACCGTCTGCAAATGTACTGATGACAGTAATAGGAGGGGAGAAGGTCTTTGATGAATTGACAAAATAAGAGCCAGGGGTGGGGTCCTTTTTAACTTTTATCCCGGTTATCAATGAATCGGATAGGTTTCCGGTTCGACTCAGGAAATTGTATTCTCTGGATATTTTCGTCGGTCTCGAATCTTATTAATGGCGCCACACGAAGTTTTGCCCGGAAATGGTCTTTGATATCCTTCTCCCTTGAAGATGTTTGGATATTACTTCCCACGTGGATCAGTATCTCATCCGTCCCAATTTCATTGGTATATACTTCCACAACATAGTTTGAAATAAAATCTATGTTATCAAGGATATCATATAAAGAAGGAGGATAAAGGGTAGTACCTTTGTACTTGATCATCTGGTTTTTTCTTCCGATCACAGGCCCAAGGCGGATTGTAGTTCTGCCGCATTTACAGGGATCCGGATTCCAAGAACAAACATCGCCTGTCTTAAAACGCAGCAAAGGCATCCCTTCGACTCCTAAGGTTGTAATTGTCACCTCGCCGCATTCTCCTTCCTTCACCGGCCGGTCCATGTCATCAAGGAACTCAACGATGATCAGTTCAGGATGGTGATGACCCCCAATCCCCTCCCCGCATTCGGTAAAAGAGGTTCCCATCTCAGTGGATGCATAGGTGGAATAAAGGCGAATAGGCCACTTTTCAAGGATCCTTCGTCCAAGGGTATTGAGTGAGAAATCCATATTCCTGAGCGGCTCTCCTATGCATACGGCTTTACGGATACTGCTGTTTCGATAGTCGATGTGATGCCTCTCAGCGTATTCAATGATCTTTAAAATGAATGAGGGAACGGCTATGACCGCAGTAGGGTGAATTCTGCGGATGGTGTCCCATTGAAATTCAGGGATCCCGTTTCCTACCCTGACCACTCCTGCACCCATTCTGCGGATACCCATAAAATAAGCAAGACCAGCCATGAACCTCCGGTCAATGGTGGTCATGAGCTGGTAAATATCCGTAACGGAACCATCAGCACAGGTGAAGGAGATCGCCTCATTGTATGCAAGCCTGTCAAGGTCATTGTCAGTCATTGCAAAAGTTACCGGATCACCCAGTGTCCCTGAGGTAGTGATATAATCGATGATAGAATGTCTGGGGACACAGATAAACTCCTCATTCCGCTCCTGAAGATCTTTCTTTACCGTGGGTGGAATATTGACAAGGTCTTCAAGACATTTGATACGGTTGATATCTATCTTGTTTCTCCGGAAATGATCCGAATAGAATTTCGATTTTTTACTCAGGTAAATAAGTTGCTCCTGTAGTTTTACTTCCTGAAATTTTTTAATCTCACCGGCCGGACTTCTTTCGATTTCAGGAAAAAAAGGAGATATCATCGTTATTTGTCATAGGTTATTTTAACTAAAATTGAGACCACTCTGAAAAGTCATTTTTTACCGCAAAGGCGCTAAGATGCCAAAAAGCGCTAAGAAGTATATTGTTGAAATTTTTTCATTGAAGAAGGGCTTTATGATTTGTTTTTTTCCTGTTCAGCAAGGATAAAGTCTGCAATACTGTTTATAGAACGGATAACATATCGTGCCATGCTTTGATCGGCGATACGGATGCCATAGTTGCGCTGAATGGCCATGATGATCTCTATGGCATCGACAGAATCCAGTGTGAGTGCATTATCACTGCCAAATAGCGGCTTATCATCATCGACATCTTCAGGCTTCACCTCGGTGATGTTCAATGTCGACAGGATCATTTTTTTAATCTCCAGCTTCAATTCTGGTGTTGGTTCCATTGTCATACAGTCAGATTAATCAAGTGAGTTTTTCAGGCGCCGGAAAAAATGTTGTTCTGCCTCAGCCCGACCCATAAGCAAGGTTCCCAATTCCCGGAGCCGCACAGGTCCGAGTTCCCGGTTTTTCCCGATCCGTGAGGAAAACAATGAAATTTCCCTCCAGCCGTCGCCAATCTCCATCATCTCTTTTGATAATGAATGCCAGTCCGGCCTATCAAGAATGATGGCTCCCTGCTGAAGAAAACTGGCATACATGAACCGGAAACCTGCCCCACCTGTCCCCTGATCTTCGAGGAGCACATTTATTTTCATGATCTCATGGGAGAGATGTTCAGTATCTCTTGCAAAGGATGGCCATTCCACGACTTTTTTTGCAAACATACGGATGCCCCTGACGCCCAGAAAGGGCATCGGGATCTTCAGCATATTAAAACAGGCTTTCTCAGCACCTTTGAGAATAGCTTTTTTATAGTCAAATTCTTTTGGAATTGATTCAGGATAGAAGAGAAATCCTTTTGGCGACATGTTTCCACCGGCAAAACGGGCTTTTCGTAAAGAATTCGACTCCAGTTCCACGAGTGTCGGATAATAGCTGTCCGATATGATGTACTTTGATCTGGTTTTTCCGACCACGACGATAAAATGAACATTAATGTGAACGCGTTCCCACTCGGGAAGGTAATCCATATAAAAAAAATCGACCTGAACAGCTACAGGGATATTTTTTTCCAGTAATTCGTCCAACCTTCTCATTCCATCATCCGGAGTATGGAATTGCTCTGTATGAAATTTTATTCCAAGTCTTTTTGCCAGGTTGGTACGTATCGATCCGGGCTTATTCCTGACAATAAAGGTCGGGAAAGTAAAGGATTTCATTTTATGAAAGTACCCGAAAAAAATACCGCTTGAGATACCGAATACGAGAGGTTCGGTGATATCCATGCCGGCATGGTTCAGAAGAGAAGTCACTGCTCCCGATTCACAATGAGCTGCCATTTTATGTTTGTAGGGGAGCGTGTTCATCAGGAAGGAATATTTGGTTCATCTGGATCAGCAGTTGCAGTATTCAGGAGATTTAACATGTCCTGTATCGTTATATTGAAAACATCTGAATAAATCTGAAGAGCAGATTGTGGAATGGAAGAAAAATTCCCTGCTTCCAGATGCTTTTTCACTTTTCTTTTTCTTATTCCTGTGCGTGAGGAAAGTTCACTGAGGGTCAGATCTTCAAGTACCATATAATAAAAAACAGGGCTGACTTCCCCCGATTGAACCTGCTTTTTTAATGCTTCTTCCAGGTGCAACCGTTTCAGTTGATAGTCATCCAGGAAATTTTTGGTAATGTATGAACCTGTCTGTACAGGTTCATATTTCCCGTCTTCCTTTTCCACATAAAGGATCAACTGTTGCTGGGGGCAATCAATAATACTATCTTTTTCTTTCATGTGGGTTTACAAAAACGGTATTGGTATCTTATTTCCGCTTTGCAAAAGTAACAATGGAAACGATCATTGCAAAGACAAAAAATGCGAGAAGTTTGAAAATGTCCGGAAGAATCGAACGCAGGGCGCCTCCCCGGATAAAAATATTCAGGTAGTTGTCAATACCCCACCGAATGGGTGAAATAAGACTTATACTCCGGATTGTCTTCGGCATCAGATAGACAGGCAGAAAAGTCCCGCTGATTACTCCAAGGATCACAACCATTACCGATCCAAAAAGTGCCGCCTGCCCCTGTGAGGTTGCAAATGAACCTACCAACAGTCCGAATCCCGTTGCTGCCAATGCAGCACAGATAGTTGCAAAGAGAAGGATGGCATAATGCGATCCTAAATGCAGGGCAGGTACCCCGCAGAATACCGGCATGATCCATGTTCCGGCCAGCAGCATTAATAAGAACTGCATCAGACATACACCCAGGAACAAGATCACTTTTGAAGAAAGAAGAACCGTGACGCTTATGGGCAGGCTGCGAAGGCGATTGAAAGCGCCTTCATTTTTCTCCGTCACCATGCTTCCTGCCATGGGGATGACGATAAAGAACATGGCGAATAAGATAAATCCCGGGACATTGTTCTGAATGATGGAAGGCTTGATTGACGAATGCTCTCTCGTGGCATAGATCTCTGTGACCGTCGGCATGTTCTTCATGCTTGATTCGATCAGCCCGTCGATCCCTGAAGCCATGGCAGGCGCCAGGGTCTTCAACAGGTTTTCAATCGCAATCCGGCTTTGCGTTCCTTTAATAAAATAAGTCAGCGATCCGGTCAATGAATTTTTATAGGATGCCGGAAGACCCGGATCGATAAGCAATTCAACAGGCGCATCGGTTGCCTTTATGACTATCCCGACAGGATAATCCCCGTCGCCGATTTTTTTACGCGCTGTTTCATCATCCAGCGGTAATTAAGCCTGATTCGATAATAGCATATAAAGCCCC
>CAZUYY010000137.1:0-6885 GCA_964624935.1 uncultured Prolixibacteraceae bacterium | reverse complement strand
CATCAAAATTAAGCGCTCCGCTTGCAAAGGAAATAAACCGTGGAAGGTCCTGATTCCCTGTGATATTCCCCATAAGTGAGTGTTCTCCATAATAACTGAAACTTTCCAGAAGAGAAGAATTCAGATCTTTAAAAGAAGAATTTTCCCTGGCGAATGTGTTACGCGCATCAAAGTACAATCCAAAATCAAACTGTGCATCCAATTCTCCCGGATTGATATAACTATTGATCAGTTCCCGGCTGCCAAAGGTTTCACCGATTTGGTATATAGACCGGTCATCAGGAATGATGACCTGATTTTTAAGTTTTTTTGTCAGTGTTCTCCAATAAACTTCGGGAATATGCTTGGTAGCATCATGACGGAAGCCATCTAACTCGTAAGTCTTAATCCAGAAAAGAGCTGAATCTGACATCATATTGCAGACTTCCGGTTTTGTGAGGTCCAGGGTTGGTAGAAATTCATCAAACCATGTGGTAAGCCTCTGTTCGTCCCAAAGCCGGATGTTCTTCTTTCCATTCGGGAGGATGAGTGGTGTTACCCAATCAGGATGGTCTTTGTAAACTTTACATTCCTGGTGAACATGATTTGAAACATAATCGAGGATTATATTCATATTGCTGCCGTGAACATCGTTTACGAGAGCCTTCAGGTCATCCGGTGTCCCGAACCGGGTGTCAATGGTGGTTAGGGTCAATGGCCAGTACCCATGATAGCCGGAGAATTTCCGGTGAGGGGCAGGATACTCATTCCAGGCATCTTTTGGGTTCTGTGTGATGGGGGAGATCCAGAGCGTATTGATCCCCAGGTCTTTGAAATAACCGTTTTCGATGGCCTGGTCAATTCCTCTGAGATCACCTCCCTGGAAATTCAGTTTTTTATCCACTTCCTTGTCAGTCAGGGGAGCATCGTTTTTAGGATCTCCATCCCTGAAACGATCGACCATCAGAAAATACATGATCATGGTCTGTTTATCCTGCCTGGTAAGTTTGTCGGTATTAGTTATGACGCGACCATCTTCCAGAGGAACAAGAATCTCATTTGAAGTTCCGGCAGTATTGAATGCCCAGACCCTGATAAATGAACGTTCAACGCTTCTTGCTTTCAAAGGGATCTTAACCTTAATCCCGGTGCTGTCCAGTTTCCAGAACTTTTCATTCAGAAGGTAATTCTGCCAGAAGACAAATATGTCTTTCGCCTTATTTCTGATCCCGATGGTTATCTTATCTTTTTCAACCTTTGCTGTGTATAAACTTGGTGCACCCGGAGGACTTATTGCTCCGACACGTAACAGTGAGTTAGTTCCGCCTATATTGTTATCAACAATTTCAGGGTTCCCGGGATCAAGGACCCATTTCTTATCAAGGACCAGTTTATACTGATATTTACCCGGGAATAGCAGGAAATCAGTCTGCCAGAGGCCATCTTTCAGGTGCATTGGTGACCGGCCCGGAGTCCACCCATTCATATCACCGGCTATTTCCACGTTCTTGTACTTTTTATCTTTTGGGTCAAAAGAAATGTGCTGCCATATCTTGCGCGATTTTTCCAAAAGAAGCGAGTAGGAATATCCACGGATCCATACTTTCATTACAGATAAGCGCGGAACAGATTTTGCCTGCTGAATCAGAGTAAGTTCTGTCGAGTCGTGCGAAATTCGCCAGGAAAGACTTTTATCTGTGCTAATCGAGTCTATCAATTTTGGATGAAGGAAATAATCTCCCAGGATAATCGTGGTCGAATCCGGCTGCATCACAACCGGATTGGAGATTCCTGTAATCTCAGGTTTGTCGGGGACTTTAATATCTTCATGGTTAACACACCCTGATAAAAGGGCAATGCATGACAGAAACAGGATTCCTTTGATGAAGCTCAGATTCTTCGGCATGATAATCGATTTACAATGTAATTTCATTTTATTCTTTTCAACACCTGGGCTGTTCTGTTCGTATTATAGATCTTCAGCAGGTGAACATTTTGCTTCTCATCATACTGGGTAATAAAAATTGTATTCTCATCAATCCTTCCATGCCCGTCATATGCAGGATTATCAGTGTTGAGAATAATTTTATAGTCCCCTGGTTCTTTTACGGGAAATTCATAATCCGGAATGGAATGATTCACATGAAAGTTGAAGATAAAGATCAGGTCATTCTTTTCAAAGACAAGTGTTTTATTCCAATCATCCAGGTAAAGCTGTGTTCCGTATTCCATGTTCAAAAGGGAATGGTCTTTAGCCAACGTAAGCATGTCTTTATCGAATGCTCCCAGAAAATGGTATTTAAGATCGGGATTTTGGACCAGGGACCACATTCTGCGGGCATACTTGTAAGACCAGTTGTTACCCTCCCTCGGAAAGTCAATCCAGTCGGGATGACCAAATTCATTACCCATGAAGTTTAGATATGCCTGGCCTCCCAAAGAAATGGTAAAGAGCCGGATCATTTTATGCAAAGCAATCCCACGATCGATTGCAATATTCTTATCCTCCTTTTGCATATGGAAATAAATATTGCTTTGCATCAGGCGGAAAGAAATAGTCTGGTCACCAACAAGCGCCTGATCATGCGATTCGCAATAAGCCACAGTTTTTACGTCTGGAAGACGGTTGGTTATCACTTTGAACATCTCATCAAGGTTCCATGTTTCATCAACTTTTTCTTTCAGCATCCTGATCCAGAAATCAGGTATAGCCATTCCAAGCCTGTAATCGAAACCAATTCCTCCCTCGGCAATCGGTCTTGCAATGCCAGGCATTCCGCTGACATCCTCGGCAATGGTTACGGCATGCGGGTTCAGTGTGTGAGCAAGTTTATTGGCTAATTGAAGGTATGTAACTGCATCCCATTCCACCCCATTTCTGAAATACCCGTCAAGATCCCAGGATTCGCGGAACCCATGATCAAAGTACAGCATGGAAGTGACACCATCGAAACGGAATCCATCGAAATGAAATTCCTGCATCCAGAATTTGATATTTGACAAGAGGAACCTGAGCACTTCCCGTTTCCCATAATCAAAGCATTTTGAATCCCAATATGGATGATTTCCGCGATCGCCGGCATGAAAATACTGGTTATCTGATCCGTCAAACATATTCAGGCCTTCGGCAACATTCTTTACTGTATGGGAATGAACGAGATCCATTATTACGGCCAGCCCTTGTTCATGTGCTTTCCGGATAAGGTACTTTAAGTCGGTGGGTGTTCCGAAGCGGGAAGAGACAGCAAAGAAGTTTGAAACATGGTAGCCAAAAGAAGCATAATAAGGATGCTCAGCAATGGCCATCAACTGGATGGTGTTGTATCCTGAGTTTTTTATATAAGGAATGAGCGTATCGGCAAATTCGATGAATGTCCCGACTTTTTCCTCTTCCTGGGCCATTCCTGCATGACACTCATAAATGAATAACCCTCCGAGTTGCCCGATATCAAAATGATCGCCTTCCCAGTCAAATTTTACAGGAGGCAGCCAAACCTGACCGCTGAAATCAAGAGTGCCAGGATTCTGGACAACGCGCTGGATATATGCCGGAATTCTTTCCTGGAATCCAAGGTCTGAATGAACCATCACTTTCACCAGGCTTCCATGGGTGAAGCGGTCTTTGTATGTCGCTTTATCCAGAAATATTTCCCATATACCATATTGATCCCTCATCATCCGGTGAGAGTATCGCTGCCAGGAGTTAAAGTCGCCAAAAAAATAGAGATCCTGTGCTTTAGGAGCCCATTCACGGTAAACCCAGCCTTTGCGTTCTTTATCGTAATGGATACCGAAGTAGTTGTATGCATCAGCGAATTTCAACAAACTGCCCCAGGTCTTTTTGAGTTCTTCAAAGGTTTGCTTGTACCTGTCGTATCTGGCACAGATCTCAGGCTCGGCAGGTTCCAGCCATGGATCTTTTGCAACCAGTCCGATCTTTCGTATTCTTTTCATACTTTCTTTCTTGATTCGTCAGTAACAAATATCCAGAGTAAAGCAGAAATGGCCAGCGATGCTCCGCTGATAATGAAGATAAGGCTTTTATCTACGGTATGGTTAATGACCCGTCCGATCAGGAAACTGGAGATCAATTGTGGCAATACCACTGACAGATTGAAGATCCCCATGAAGAAGCCCATCCTGCTTTTATCAACCTTCTCAGACATTATTGCGAAAGGTAGGCTAACCACGGCCGCCCATCCAAAGGTGAGGATCATCATCAGGGCATAAAGGCCGAAAGCATTTCGTGCGAAAAACACAATTCCAAAATATCCGATCGACATGGAAGCAACCGCCAGTATGTGGGTATTTACACGGCCGATCTTTTTGCTCACAGGTTCTAAGAGAAAAGCAGGCCAGATTGATCCTACGGCATTGAGTATGAAGAACGACCATCCGATCATTTGTCCGGTCTGAATGTTATTTTCAGGATGGATCTTTTGCTCAATAAAGGCGATGATGTAGATAAACATCGTTTGAATGCCAAGCCAGGAAAACCCATGGGCAAAATAAAGCTTGAACAGTTCGCCCCATTTTGTTTTAGTCGCCTGGATCTCATCGCCGGCCTCATCCAGTTCACGTTTCAGAACTCTCGGCTCGGTTATGAAAAACAAGGGTCCGATCGAAAAAAGAAATACAATGATTACCCCGGCATAGATCAGGAAATAATTTCCGATCAGAGCACCCATAAGGTAAGCGCCGCTTCCGAATAGGTTAGAGATTGATTGCATCCAGGTATAACCTTTGGTCCGGGCTGTACCTGCCGGCGTTACATCAGCAATTATCGATCGTGTAGGGTTGAAACTGATATTTATAGACAGATCCAGTGTCAGGGCAACGGTAATGGCTACTGCCATCAGGCTTCCGATCCCAAAGAAATTATTGATTCTGTCAATGTTGGGCAGAGCGAAGATCATCATTGCAGCCAGGATCCCTCCTATGATTATGAAAGGCCGTCTTCTTCCACCCCAGAACCAAACCTTGTCACTGATAAGACCGATGAGTGGTTGTCCCAGGATCCCGGCGATAGGTCCTGCTGCCCAAACGATCCCGATCTGGTCAATTTCCAAATGATATTTTGTCCGGAGGATCCAGCTTAGCACTGCAATCTGGATTGAAAGTGCGAAACCCATGGCAGTCGAGGGTAAGCCGAGTATCACATAGAAAAGGTTGGTCAATTTTTTCTGGATGGTCAACATCTTATAATCAATTAAAAATTAAAGATTAAAAATTACGAATTATTTTTCTTTGTCGTAATTTGAATTTTTGCAATGATTTTTCGAATTTCATCAATGTCTGCAAGAATCGAACTGGCTTGCTTGCTGGTAATATAATTGGTGTCTCTTAAGATTCTGATCCAATAATGAGTTTCCCTGGCTTCCTTATATGCGACTGCCAATTTCGCAATAAAATCTGGTCTTGACTGACCCCCTAATGCTTCTTCAACATTTGCTCCAATGGAAGTTCCTGATCTTAATATTTGCTTTGAAAGAACAAATTCTTTTTTCTTGTCAATAAGATATCGGTAAAGTTTCACAATTCTGATTGCGAAATCATATGATTTTGTTTGAATCAGGTTATCTTGTTTCATTGGGTATGATTTGGTTTAAATATTATTCAAATTCTGTATTCAACTTAAATAATACAAACATATAATTCGTAATTTTTAATTTTTAATTTTTAATTCAATAATCATTGCTGATTTAGGCTGAATGGTAATTTTCGATAGATCAGTGATAGTCTGACCAGAAATCATATCTTTTCCTGTTTGGAATTGGTCGAGAAATTCGCTGTACCTTTTCCTATCAAGAGTTTTTGCATCATTCTCATTGTTATTCAGGGCAATCATCACAGTTTCATTCACATTGTAGCGGAAATACACGTAAACACCATCTTCCGGTACAAAATGCTTCAATTTGCCTGTATGGATGACCTCTTTGTTTTTTCTCCAGTTCAGCAAACTTTTAAGGTACTGTGTCATTTCGAGTTGTGAAGGTGACAGGTTCTTTCCTGTAAATCCACTGATGTTATCATTGGCCCATCCTCCTGGAAAATCTGCACGTTTATAACCGTCACCATTTTTATCTTTTTCTGTCGTGAGTAGGACTTCCGTACCATAGTAAATCATTGGGATACCGCGCGTAGTAAGAATAAAAGCCATAGCCATCTTCAGCTTCCTGACATCCTGTCCCTGTGTGGCAAGGTAACGGTCGGCATCATGACTATCGGCGAAAACGACAATATGTGACGGATCAGGATAGTTGAAATCACGTGAGAGGATCTCATACAGACGCAAGATACCGGTACTCCAGCCATCATTTTCATTAAATGCCGTCTTCAGTGCATCATACATTGCAAAGTCAAAAACGGAAGGAAGGTTTGTGTTGAAATGATCTTTGTTCAAAGCATCCTTCTGCCAGTAAGCAATACCATCCGGATAGGCACTCCAGCATTCACCAACGATATTGAAATTGGGAAATTCATCCAATACTTCCTTGTCCCATTCAGACATAAAATCCTTGAAACTGTAAGGGTATGTGTCCCTGATCCCATCAAGTCCGGCGAATTCGATCCACCAAAGGCTGTTCTGGATAAGATAACGGGCAAGAAAGGGGTTATGCTGGTTAAGATCTGGCATTGTTGCATCAAACCATCCTTTAATAAAATGAATGCTGTCATACTGTGACCGGTAAGGATCGGACACCGTACTGGAACGGTAGGAGCTACGCGTAAATTCAGGAAACTGATTGAACCAGTCCTTAGCCGGGGGATCAGCCATCCACCAATGGTTAGATCCGCAATGGTTGAAAACCATATCCATGATCAACTTCATCCCTTTCTGATGAATAAAATTAGAAAGCACAGCATAATCGTTGTTGTTTCCAAACCGGGGATCGATGTTATAAT
>CAZUYY010000136.1:0-6891 GCA_964624935.1 uncultured Prolixibacteraceae bacterium | reverse complement strand
ATCGATAAAAAATCCGTTTCCTGATTTCTCGCCAATATCAGGGGGCGCCTTCCTGGCATCAAAATGATAATAAAATGTGGCAGGAAGGTAAACATAATATCCAGCCATATCGGCCCAGATTTCACTTTGCCAGTTGAGGATTCCCCTTCCCTGGTGTTGCTTTAAGGTCAGGACTGTTGAGAAAATAAACAAACACAAAAAAAACAGTAATTCCAGTTTCCCGATTGTCCGTGTTGTCTTTATCATTTGATTATTTGGAAGTATCTTTAAACTATTCTATCTCATGATCATACTTATAATGGAAATCTTCGTTGGCAAATGTAGGAAAAAGCTTCAAATGTCGATATCATCCGACCCACCCCACATTAAGGAATCTCATGAAAAAGATCATCTGAAATATCAGATTTATAAGTATCAATGAGCCAATAGATATTCTTCTGATGTATTTATTCCCCGATTTAATAGGAGCGATTAAGAACAGATTCACGGTATGAGGAGTAGGATAATGCTAAGTGATAATCATTCCCATATCCTTGGAAAAAGTGGTAACAATGTGACTTTAAAACCCTCATAGCCATATCTCTTTATTTTTTCTTATTTGAATACCTGAGAAATCTTGTGTTGAAGATATTGTACTTTAATAAACAGTACACTGCACGAATTGCATCTTTCATCCTGATTTTCTTTCCTTCCTCGTAGGTTCTTCCATAATATGAGATCCCGACTTCATAAATTCGGATATTTTTAAAACGGGCTACCTTGGAAGTAACTTCCGGCTCAAATCCGAATCTTTTTTCCGTAAAATAGATTTTCTTGATGATTTCTGCCCGGAAGAGTTTGTAGCAGGTTTCCATGTCTGTCAGGTTCAGGTTGGTGAACATGTTGGAGAGGAAGGTAAGAAAATGGTTACCAACTGAATGCCAGAAGAACAATATCCTGTGTGGGTTGCCGCCCATGAAACGCGATCCGTAAACGACATCTGCAAAGCCGTCAAGCACAGGTTTAAGCAGCAGGTTGTATTCACGGGGATCGTATTCAAGATCTGCATCCTGGATGATGATATAATCCCCGGTTGCAAGTTCGATCCCTTTATGAAGCGCGGCTCCTTTCCCCATGTTGACAGGCTGATTGAATAACCGGATATCAGCATTAGGATGCCTTAGGATATATTCGTCGACAACTTTTTCCGTTTCATCCCCGCTGCAGTCATTCACAATAATCACTTCCTTCGTGATCCCGCCGTCAAGATCAACAGCTAGCACTTTATCAAGGATAAGGTGAATGGTTTTGGCTTCATTGTAAGCTGGGATCAGGACAGAAAGCTTTTGAGTGCTCATGGTTTGAGAATATCCTTCAAAAATATGAATTTTCCAGAAGTGAAATGTTATTCGAAGAAATAAACCCTTTTCACCCTTCTTGAAATACCGGTCAGGATCTCATAGGGAATCGTGCCAAGATCATTGGCCATCTGTTTGACGGAATAAGCATCGCCGAAAACGATCACCTCATCGCCCTCACGGATCGCAGGTTTATCCGGTGAACCAATCTGTTCCGTAATATCCACTGCACAGTTATCCATGCTGATATTTCCAATGGTCTTTGCAGTCACCCCGTTAATCATTACCCTACCTGCTCCATTGCCCAGTTTCCGGTTGAATCCGTCAGCATATCCGATGGGAATAATGGCGATGTCCCTGTCTGTTTGTGCAACTCCTTTACGGTTGTACCCGATGGTCTCTCCCGTTTTCACATGTTTTATCTGTGAAATGATGGTCCTCAGCGTACTGACATTGCGTAGGTACCGTTGTTCTTCATCATTAACCCCAACGCCATACAGGCCAATTCCGAGCCTTACCATTCCCATCTGTGTTTCCGGGAAACGGCTGATACCGGCCGAGTTCAGTATATGCACGAGAAATGAATAGCCAAGTCCGGTTTGAACTCTTTCGGCAGTTTCACGTAAACTTTCAATTTGTGTTCTTGTAAAATCATCTTCACCCGGGTCTTCACTGGCAGCAAAATGTGAAAATACCGATTGCACGCAGAGTTCAGGATTTTTCTTCAACCGCTTGATCAGAATGTCAATTTCAGACGGGTCAAATCCAAGACGGTGCATACCGGTATCAATTTTCAGGTGTACCGGAACCGGCATCCCCAATTCTCCCTGATTTTCAGAGATTGCCTTCTCCAGCATCCCGAGAACACGGAAGTTGTAGATCTCGGGTTCAAGATTATTCTGAAGAAGCAGGTCAAAACTGTGTTCTTCAGGGTTCAATACCATAATCGGGATGGTGATGCCTGCTTTACGGAGTTCAACGCCTTCATCGGTATACGCAACAGCAAGATAATCCACACGGTGAAACTGCAAAAGATTGGCAATTTCAAAGTTACCGCTACCGTACGAGAAGGCCTTTACCATAGCCATTGTTTTTGTCCCTGGTAACAGTTTTGACCGGTAATAGTTCAGGTTGTGAATGATGGCATCGAGGTTGATCTCAAGAATGGTTTCATGTGATTTTTGCTGAAGAGCCTGGCTTATTCTTTCGAACTCAAAGACTCGTGAGCCTTTGAGCAGAATGGCTTCATCATATAAAGAAGAAAATGGGAACCGGGCAAAAAATTCATCAGTAGATGTAAAAAATGTCTTCTCCATCGGAAACTGCCCTGCCTGCCTACTTATTTCATTCCCGACACCGATTATCCTGGATATTCCTTTTCCATTGAGGATCCCTGAGATCTCCCGGTAAAGGCTCACCGGATCACGGCCACTCTGCAAAATATCTGAAAGGATGACGGTTTTTTTTGCATGCTGGGTTTGCTGGTTCAGAAAATCAAGCGCAATTCCCAGGGAGTTAATATCGGAATTGTAACTGTCATTTAGCAGCGAGCAATGATTGATTCCTTCTTTTAGTTCAAGACGCATGGCAATGGGAACCAGCGTTTTCATCCGGGCAGAAATAATATCAGCTTCATAACCCAGGAGAAGCATCAGGGCCCAGCAATGAATTTCATTTTCGATTGAAGCATCATCGGTAAAAGGAAGGCTGATCGCCAATTCCCTGCCTTTAAAAATTCCGGTGAGAATGGTTTCTTTTGATTTGCCTGAAATAATACGGATGATTTGCAGATCGGATTCCTGCTTCCGGCTCCAGGTGAATTTTTTCACCTTTTTCAGCGAAGGTTCCTGCATCACCTGGTGATGGATTAATTCATAGTCCCTGCAATAGATCAGAGATTCCGAGTTCACAAAAAGCTTAAGTTTTTCTTCTATCTTCTGGCTGAGGTTTTTGAAGCCTTCATCATGGGCATGCCCTATATTGGTAAAAATCCCAATAGTGGGTCTGATGATGAGCTCAAGTTTTGCCATTTCGCCGGGAAGCGAGATCCCTGCTTCAAATATTGCAAGATCATTTTCAGGATTCATTTTCCAGACTGATAATGGAACGCCGATCTGGGAATTGTAGCTTTTCGGGCTTCTGATAATTTTTTTATCACGGCTCATAAGCTGGAACAACCATTCTTTTACAATGGTTTTTCCATTGCTGCCCGTGATGCCAATGACGGGAATGTTAAAGCCTGAACGGTGAAAAGCTCCTAATTTTTGTAATGCATCGAGTGTATTATCGACAAGGATAAAATTGGCAATATAATCTGCTTTTCCCGGTTCGTTTTTATTTTTATGAATGTATCCGGATTGATCTAAGGAAGATACCATAAAGTTCCTGACTCCATTTTGATACAGTTCATTAATGTATCGGTGTCCGTCATTTCTTTCTGTTACGATGGCAATGAAAAGCGTCGAATCAGGGTGTATAAGTCGCCGGCTGTCGATCAGGATATCTTTAATGAAAACTGGTTCTTCCCTTGCAGTGAAGAGAGTTCCATTCGTGCAGGATGCAACTTCCGGAAGGGAATAAGTAAGATCCATTATTGCTGAGGGCTTTCGGGATCAACCGGCTTAGGATTCATAGTATTTGCAAGTAATTCATCGTATGCAAGGCGGTTATTGAATATAGTGCATGCCAGGTAAACAGCATTACGGAAGGCTTCGGGGCTTGCTTCATTTTTGCCTGCAAGTTCATAAGCAGTTCCATGCGCGGGAGATGTCCTCACGAAAGGTAATCCTGCCGTAAAATTAACACCTTCATCAAAGGAAAGAAGTTTAAAGGGTATCATCCCCTGGTCGTGGTAAACCGCAAGAATACCATCAAAATGATGGAACGTACCAGAGCCAAAAAAACCGTCCGCCGGATAAGGTCCGAAGACCAGAGTTTGTTGATGATATGTTTTTTCGATTGCGGGTCTCAGTATCATATTATCCTCATTCCCGATGATCCCGTTATCGCCGGCATGAGGATTCAAAGCAAGGACTGCAATCCGCGGTTTCTGAATGCCAAAATCACGCATCAGAGACTGGTTCATACTGTTTATTTTACGTATTATAAGGTCCTCAGTCAAAGCAGAGGTAACCTTATCTAGGGGAATATGGCCGGTAATAACACCGATGCGTACAGTATTGCTTACCATAAGCATAAGGTAATCGGAAACGCCCGCTTTTTGAGCCAGGTATTCGGTATGGCCTGGAAATGTAAATCCGGGAGATTGGATATTCTGCTTGTTGATGGGAGCTGTAACGAGTACGTCAATATTGTGACTAAGAATATCACTGATGGCCATCTCAAGAGAGAGTAATGAAAGTTCTCCGGCTATGGCTGTCGATTTTCCAAGGTCGATTTTAACCTCATCTTCAACAATATTGACTATGTTCGGACGCCGGGGATGGGCCAGATCAGCTTTTTTTACCAGATTAAAATTAAAATCGTTGATATTTAAAGTTTTACGGTGGTAAGATGCAACTTTCGAGGATCCATAGACTATGATGGTGTAATTCTCCATAAGGCGTTGATCCTGGAGGGTCTTAATGATTATCTCATAACCAATGCTATTTATATCTCCATGTGTTATTCCGACTCTGATCCTTTGTTCTTTTTCCGGTGTTTGGTTCATGTCTCTGATTTTTGCAAATATATTGCTTAATTCTTTGTCACGACGAAATGCCTGTTGTTATTCACTTCTACGATTCGCCTGTTTGCTGATAAAATCGAATAACAAACGGACACCGACACCGGTTCCTCCCTGCCCGCGATAGGAGTCTCTCTTTTCAAGGAAGGCTGGGCCTGCAATATCGAGGTGAATGTGCGGATAATCTGTAAATTTTTCAAGGAATTTCCCGGCAAAGATTGCACCTCCCTCTGCAGGACCCGTATTTTTCATGTCTGCAAGATTTGATTTCAGTCCTTCTTCATACTCTTCCCAGGAAGGAAATTCGACAAGGCGTTCATAGGTCTCCAATCCGGATGCCTTTAACGATTCCAGCCCTTTTGCAGCATTAGTTTGCATGGCCACAGTTCCATGATGTCCGACAGCACGAATTGCTGATCCGGTAAGTGTTGCAAGGTCTATCACCAGTGCAGGTTTGTATTTTTTTGCATGGTTCAGGGCATCACCCAGGATAAGTCGTCCTTCCGCATCGGTATTCAGCACTTCAATTGTCATTCCGTTCTGCATCCTGATGATATCGCCGGGAACAACGGCTTTTGGTCCGGGCCGGTTATCTGTTGCCGGCATCAGCCCGATGACATGCACGGACAGTTTGGCAGTTGCAATTGCATAAATAGCCGATGCTACCGCAGCAGCACCCGACATATCATCCTTCATGGTACTCATAGAATCGCCGGGTTTCAGATTCATGCCACCGGAATCAAAAACAATCCCTTTGCCGACAAATACGATTGGTTTTTTATTGACTGCCTGTTTTGGCTTCCATTCCATTATGGTGAAGGTAGGTGGTACTTCACTGCCTTTATTCACTGCAAGCAGCCCGCCCATCTGGAGCGCTTCGATTTTGCTTTTGTTTAGTACCTCGACCGTTGCACCACATTCTTTTGCCATTTTTTCAACTTCACGGGCAAAGGTCAGTGCCGTGAGAAAAGAATTTGGTTCATTGATCAGCGTGCGGCAACGAAACACAGCGTCTGTCACTGCAACCAGATTATGAATCTCCGGGGCTTTAATCTTTCCGGAATAGACATGGATTTTTTCAACGGTATATTCTTTTTCCTTCTCACTTTTATATTTCAGAAACCGGTATTGCCCAAGCATCAGGCCTTCCGCAAATGCCAGTGTTTCCGTTGTACGGTCAGCCGTATCATAGAGGGTGATCTGCCGTTGCTTTAACTCGTTCAGCAACGATCCGAATTTATCTCCTGATCGCCGTAATTCTTCTTTGCCTTTATAAGGATCGTATTCTTTTTGTATCACCTGGATAAAAAGCCAGTGATCCAACCGGTTAAATGAGAAGAAATCCTGTTTTTCTTGTTTATATTGATGAAAGAGATACTTGAGTTCGTCTTTACTGAAAAAGTCTGTGGGCAAATCTGCAGGAGCTGGTGTGATGAAAATGATATTCGCCTTTCGTTGAATCCTGGAAATTTTTATAAGTTCGGGGCGCATGTTTTTTCGTATTTTTGGGACTGTTATTTCACGCAAAGGTAAGAAAACGGCCACAAATCCCCAAGATGAACCTCGATCTGCTTATAAAAAAAGCCCTGCGACTGGAGTTTTTAAATACTTCCCAGGCGCTTGAATTATATAATTGTCTCCCACTGGGTGAACTTATCTATACGGCCAATGAGCTGAGGAAGATCCATCATCCTGAAAAGAATGTTACCTGGATCATCGACCGGAATGTAAATATTACCAATGCTTGTATCTCCGGTTGCAAGTTCTGTAATTTCTATCGCCCGGCCAGCAACAAGCAGGTTTATATCACAACCCTCAATGAATATGCAGCTAAGATCGAAGAGATGAAATGCATTGGTGGCAACCAGT
>CAZUYY010000135.1:5437-6899 GCA_964624935.1 uncultured Prolixibacteraceae bacterium | reverse complement strand
TTACGAAGTTCGATTGTTACGTTGCCGTTTGCCGGCAAACTATAAGCAAGTGTTGTAGTTCCTGTAAATGGATTTGGATAGTTCATGAACCTTAGTGATTCGTTAGTATTTCCCGGGTTAATACCGAGTGCACTGCCGATAAGATCCATGTTGAGTATGGCATCAGGGATGACGTTGTCCATGGCATCGGCAAGTTCGTTAAGCTGGTCGCCTGCCAAAGTAAAGCGGAGGATTTCATTCTGATCCAGTGCAGAAAGCAGTTTCACTCTTAATGTCAGCAGTTTACCTCCTGCTTTCAGGGATACGTAATCGCGTGAGTACCACCCGATCCTGAGTTCATCGCCCGTAACTTTATACATCAACGACGTGTTTGCCTGGTCTGCCAGGTTAACACCGAGGATCTGAAGTTTATCGGACGGGAAGTTCATGATCAGTGAAACAGCGCCAACGTCAATAGACGATTGTGTATAGACAGGCAGATCAAACTCTTCGCCGGTCGTCGCCTGTAAGGTTGCGCCATAGGTCAGTGACAGTGTATTGCTGGCGGCTTTCTTTTCATCGGGAACAAAGCTCCCATTGAAGTCTCCCGTACACAGGCCATAGAGATTTTCTATTACCGCACCTGTTCCAACAGAAACCGGAATGTTAGTATATGAGCCAGTATAGTGACTACCGGAATTAATTGTAGAATCGTCCCAGAATTGCCACTTGGTATAAAAAGCAGATGTACCTGTGCCTGCATTTACGAAGTATGTTAAGATATCGAAGGCATCGCCGGAGTTTAGTGCATGGTCATGATTGACATCGCCTGCCAGGTATTGAATCATATTAATGGTATACGGAGCAACACCTGCGAAATTAACCTGTGCAGCATCGGTTGCATTGATACCGCCTACTGGTTTCGAAGTGGTGCTTAGTACAAGAGTATAATTGGTATTCGGGCAAACGTTGAATGAATAAGCCCCAATAGTACCGGTAGTATCCGTTCTTATTGTCTGGGTTGCCGGATAACCACCATTCAGTTCAACAGTTACATTGCCCATTGGCGTGTATGGAGGATATCCAAGTGGAGCAGGGTTATCATAGGTCAGAACACCGCTGATAGTTGTCAATGGATTTACTGTTATCGTTATGGAGTTCGAGTTAACCGGTCCGCAGGAACCACTTGAGATTGCACAATAGAATGTGGAAGTTGCAGTCAAAGCACCCGGGTCGTAAGTTTGAGTTGTAACCCCTGTCGTCACACTGTTTTCATACCACAAATAAGTATACGAACCAGTGCCGCCGCCACCTGTTGCAGTAAATAATCCGGGATCGACACCGTAACAGATCGTCGTCGAAGATCCATTGGTGATGCTGGCAGTTATTTCGGGATATACGTTGATCGTAGTGGTGCTCGTGTTTGCTGTCCCGCAGGAAGCATCGCTGATTACACAGTAATATCCTGTAGTTGCATAAACAG
>CAZUYY010000135.1:2811-5337 GCA_964624935.1 uncultured Prolixibacteraceae bacterium | reverse complement strand
CGCCAACAGCCGATGCTGTCATTGTCCCCGGATCGCCACCGTAACAGATCTGAGTATTCCCTCCGGTAATGCTGGCTATTAACTGACCATATACGTTGATCGTAGTGGTGCTCGTGTTAGCCGTCCCGCAGGAAGCATCGCTGATTACACAGTAATATCCTGTAGTTGCATAAACAGGTGCAGGATCATACGTCGAATTTGTGGCTCCACTGATTATACCTGTTGTCGTATACCACTGGTAAGTATAGGTTCCTTCCCCGCCAACAGCCGATGCTGTCATTGTCCCCGGATCGCCACCGTAACAGATCTGAGTTGATCCGCCACTGATGCTGGGTATAAATTGACCATATACATGGATCGTTATGGTGTTTGAAGTGACCGGCCCGCACGAAGCGTCTGTGATTACACAATAGAAGCTTGTCGTTGTGGTCAGGTATCCTGGATCGAAAGTTGAAGTCGTAATACCCGTGGGTGATCCTCCTGCATACCACATATAGCTATAGGATCCTAGTCCGCCGCCACCCGTCGCTGTCATAATTCCTGGATCGGTATTGTAACATGTATTCGTTGACCCGCCAAAGACACTGATGCTGGCTGTCATAGGACAATATACCTTTACCGAACAACCAATGTAATAATCGCTGGTAGGAATATCGCAGAATGGTATAGCATACGGCGGTTTAGGTATCGCCAGGGAATACTCACTTAGAATGCCCAGATAGGGATATCCAAGTGTATCAGCAAAAGTAATGTTTGTGGTTCCACAGCTAAAGCCCGTATGTGTAAATTTCAGAGTTATAAACACAGTACTGTCTGGCTCCGATATAGAAGACAAATAATTAGTTTGTGCAGCAGAGCTGACTCTTACCTCTCCCGGATATGGGTTTGCAGCGCTCAGACTCCAGGCGTCAAATTCAGAATTAGGTATAGCATATCCCGCAAATTGAAGTTTGTTTTTATCAAACAGCAGGGTAAGATTACCAGATGCAACATTCGTGAATGATGCCACCTTGAGCTGTACTTTAACAGTGTCAGTATTTGCACAAATAGGTGGTGCGTCAGCCACAGTGACAACCCCTGTATATACTGTAGCAGTGTTTAAAGAATAAACTGGTGTGCAATTCCCGCTCGTGAGTTCTACCCGGTACGATGTATTATGATTTGCTGTAGAAGTGGTAAGATACGTCGGACTTTGGGCTCCCGGAATATCATTCCAGGTGGTTCCGTTGTCTGTGGATATCTGCCATTGAATTGAACCTGAATATCCACTCTTAAGCGTAAGAAGAACACTGTTGTTGATTACATTGTTGTTAGCATTATACATGCAAACTATTGTCTGTGCAGGTGTGACCGAATCTGCGACCGGTAATGCATTGATCGTAACATCCGTTGTCGTACTGGCTGTACATGAGGTAAAATCGGTCACCGTTAACGTATAGGTGCCTGTGGCAGCGGTAGTAACTGGCGATATGGATGGATCCTGTTGAGTCGAAGTGAAGCTCGGGCCTGTCCAGGAATAGGACTGCATCCCATCAGGTCCTCCCGTCAGGTTCAGCGATCCTCCTGCACATACAGGGCTATTGCTGGTAGCACTAACGCTCGGCAATTGGTAAACCGTCATGGTGATTGCGTTGGATGTTGCCGGACTGGGCAAAGCACATGGCTTAAGGTTCGATGTCATCTGAACCGTCACAACGTCTCCATTTGATGGTGTATAGCTATATATTGGACTGTTCGTCCCAACTGGTGTCGCTCCTACATACCACTGATAGGCTGGGAGGGATCCTCCGTTTGTCGGCGTGGCTGTGAAGTTCACATTTGTGCCTGCACATACCGGGTTGGCGCTGGCTGCAATCGTTACGCTCACCGGCTGGTTGTCCACTACCGTCACATCGAAAGAACAGGATGCAGAATTCGAGCAAGCATCTGTGGCCGTTACCGTCACTGTCGTCGTCGTTATCGGGAAGTTATACGGGAAGGTGATTGGAGTAGTGCCGATACTATAAACAATGTTCGGTGTACTGCAATTATCCGTTGCCGTAGCAGTAAATGTCAGCGATGCCGTGCATAGGTTATTATCCGTATTGTATGGATTTGATGGCGTCGGACAGTAGGTGATTGTTGGCGGCGTATTATCAATTATCGTAATCACCTGTGTAAACGGCGCTGCTACTGTGTTCCCGCAATCATCCGTTACCGTCCAGCTGTTGGTATATGTTCCAGCCTCTGGACAACTCCCTGATACAAATGAACCTGGTGTCTCGCTCGGCGTTAAGGTCACCGTGCAATTATCACTTGCCGTCGGAACCATGGCCTGTGCAGCTGTGAGTCCTGATGCATCGCTGCATTGTAACGTCACATCTAGTGCTCCTGCTAAGCTCGTCCATACCGGTGGTGTATTATCTATGATCGTGATCACCTGCATAAACGGCGCTGCTACTGTGTTCCCGCAGGCATCTGTTACTGTCCAACTGTTGGTATATGTTCCAGCCTCTGGACAACTCCCTGATACAAATGAACCTGGTG
>CAZUYY010000135.1:0-2711 GCA_964624935.1 uncultured Prolixibacteraceae bacterium | reverse complement strand
CCATGGCCTGTGCAGCTGTGAGTCCTGATGCATCGCTGCATTGTAACGTCACATCAAGTGCTCCTGCTAAGCTCGTCCATACCGGCAGGATTGCATCCTGAAATACAACTGTTGCACTACCCGTCATATTCGATATACAATTTGTCGTTGCATTTGTAGCTACAACTGTGTAAGTATAACTTATATTACATGAAGGATCAGTGACACTCCAGGAGAGAGGATTACCTGTTCCTGATGTCGTTGTAACAAGAGTGGTACCATTATATAAGGTGTAATTAATTCCAATATCAGAACCGCTTAAGTAAACATTTGTCGAAGTACCCGGGCAAACCGTTGTTGAGCCTGAAACTGTATATACCGTTGGGGGTGGATCCACATATATAGTGCCGCTATAGGATCCAATACTGCAAGAACTTAAAGTTATTGTATAAGTAAAGGTACCTGATTGGGTAGGTGATCCAGTAATCGTAAGAAAATCGTTTGACCAGTTGCCAGTTACCCCGGTAGGTAAACCGGTGACATTTGCCGTTAGTGAGCCAGTGTAAAAAAGGATCTCGTTGATCGCTGAGTCCATACATACCTCCGGGTTGGGATCACCTACCACAAGTATGAGTTGATTAACAACGATATTTCCAGTAGCTGTCGTCGTACAACCGCCTATAACAAATACAGTATATGTAAAGTTACCGCCTTGAAAAGGTGCTCCGTAAATAGTTAAAATATGTGTAGTTGGATTATAGTTTTGTGATAACCCGGTTGGCAAACCAATAACCGAAGCACCGGTAACTCCAGTACCTGTAATACTATAAGTAATAGTAGTTATATAGTTATTCAGGCAAACCGTTTGGTTGTTGGTACCCGCCCCAGAGGTCAAAGTGATCGTACATGGTGGTGGGGCAGCAAAAGAATTAGCTACAGTTGCTAAAATTAAAAGCACAAACAAAGACGTTCTCTGCAAGAACGAATAGCTTGGCCTTAAATCTAAGAGTAATGGTCTTTTTTTCATGTTTGTTCGTTTTAAGGTTTCATAATTATATTTTTCAGTGTTATCGTTCGCATTCTTTGGTAATTTGTAAATCCTTCGCATGGCTACATTCGTTTAAGTTAAAAATATCTCTGAGGAATATATATATATCTGGCATGTTCCTGATTTGTAATAATAATGTTATAGACCTGGCTTGTAGCGGACATCCTAAAGCAAAACTTGTGCCAATATTCATATTTAATTATAATTCAATTTATTAATAACACACACCGAACAAATATGAATTAAATTCTCATCAAAACCGGACAAATTTATTAAAACTTTTTATAGATAGTATTGAATATCACACACTCTGAGTTATTTTCCCACTTACGAACTCCTGCCCGTAAATGGACACCCTTCACTTTTCACCATTCACCCTTCACTCCTCACCTTCACTGATTGATCGTCATGTCTCCATCTACAGTTATCGTTATCCCGTTTGGAACGGTAAAAGTAGCAGGGTCCGTCTTCGATATGGTCAGGTTGTAGAATATATTTGGTGATCCGCCGATGATGGAAGCGTTTGCTCCTACAAACTCTACAGTTCCTGTTCCTGCACTGAAACTCCCTGAATTTGTCCAGTTACCGCCAACAAATAAAATTCCATTATCGTTAATAGTCAGGCTGCTTCCGGAGTTCACAGTAAGATTACCGGTTATTGTCGCCTGGGAAACGCCATACATTGTAACCGAATGGCAATCATCTCCTAAAGTAAGATCATTCGATCGTAGAGGCCAGTTTGGAGCATAGGACGGAATAACGACATTTATCGAACTGGTTGGTACTAACCAGTTGTCCCAGTTCATGTCTGTATCCCAATCCTTGGAGATAGCCCCGGTCCAGAGTCCCGGAATGCCTGCCCGGATGTACCCGGTTTTTACGTCTGTATTGGTTGAATATGCGTTAGATGCCACAAGGGTCACGGTATAAAGCCCCCCCACTGTGAATTGCACCTGAGGATTTTGTGATGTAGGGCCGGTGCCGTTTACATATACTACAAAAGAAGCTCTGTCAAAACTCCAGCTCCAGCTTGTCGGACAAAAGGAACCGGTAGTAAGATCAGTAAATACAACAGTTGAATTTTCGACAGGCGTGGTATTGCTGGCTGTGAAATTGGCAGCAAGAGTGCTGTTAGGGATGGTCCAGGGAGGCGTCAGGTCAACAAAGGTACTGATGTATGTCGGGTTTCCATTGGGTCCCGCATATTCGCAATCTTCCGGTACCCTGCTCCATTTTATGTTAGTTGTGTCCCCGGGAATAGCGCCGGGAAGTAATGTAAAATGTAACGTTAATAAAGCAGAACCATCGATAAGTGTGAGTGGGCTGCCATACCATCCGAGCCTGAATTGTCCGGGAAAAGGACAACCGGGAGTAACTTGTGGAGTAAACCCGTCAGGAGTTACCCCCTGGTACTCCAGTTTTAAAGGGTTAAAGTTTAAAACCAGAGATATCGCTCCAACGTTGGTAAAAGCCTGAACAGTCACAGGGACATCATAAGCGCCGCATAAACCCGAAGCCGAAGGTACTGGGGTCTGAATGTTTGTAATTATATTCCCCTTAACGCTTATATTGACCAGAAGAACTCCAATAATAAAGATAGTAAATAATTTTTTCATAGTCCTTTTTTAATACGTTAATGACCGCAACTTATTCCGGGCCAAATATAGCTAAATCTTTTCTAATT
>CAZUYY010000134.1:0-6901 GCA_964624935.1 uncultured Prolixibacteraceae bacterium | reverse complement strand
TAAAACCCAAAACTCAAATAGACATAAGCAATCTCCCCAGCGGGGTTTATTTTGTAAGATTGACCAATGATAAGACAGTGGATGTGGGGAAGATTGTGAAAGAATAGAGCGGACAGCAGAATATGCCCGAAGGGCATAATAATATGGATAACCCCCTGTGAAACCGGGGGAAAGAGAAACCCCTTCCCCAACTTCTGAACCACGAAGCTGGAGCAATTCATTAGTCGTCTTGAATCAATCCTAAATCGTCAAGTAAAAAATTCAATCGGGAATCGAAAATCCTACCTGCCGGTAGGCAGGCATCCAATCGAAAATTATCTTTTCGATCCGGCACCTCAAAAAAAGATTCAGCCCAAGTCGCACCGCCAAGTCGCCTTCAAACTCAATTAATTGAATGATTATAATCATGTATATGATGAAATAATATTGGCATTTATTCGTTTTTTAATAATATGACCCTCCCTTATATTTAACATAAATTTTTCCATTATGAAATGGTCGTTTATTGTAGTGATGGCAATTATCTCAGTTTTAGCATTTTCCTGTAAGAAAACATCTGAAGAAAAGCCTGCGGCAACACCTCCTGATTATTATCAGCTTAAAGTCGGGAATTATTGGATTTACCAGGGGTATTCCATCGACTCTAACGGAGTCGCTACTGCACAAAATAATTTTGATAGCGCCCATATTGAAAAAGATACGATTATCAGGGGAAACACGTATTATAAATTATGGGAGAATGAGCTGGTGCAGGGGAAGACGCAATTTCCTTCGTACATCAGGGATTCATCCGGCTATCTCATTAATAACTATGGAGGCAGGATCTGTTCAGCAGACGACTTTACTGATACCCTCGGTCTTGACACTACTCAATTGGCTCTATTCAAAGGATATGTTAAGATGACAGGAAAGGATTCAATCGTAACGGTTCCGGCAGGAAATTTTCAATCGATTACCTCTCGCATGAAGGTCGTTTTAACCAATCCCCAGTTTCCTCATCCGGTTCGTTATATTTACACTGTATATGGAAAAAATACAGGCAGGATAAAATCGCACGGTTTTTATTTCGACGAATACCAGCAGGTTGAGGCAAGGCTGGTGAGGTACAAGGTTCAATAGGAGGACATTCCATAAAGATCATCAAAGAATGATTTACGATCAGACGATTGTAGATTTACGAATGGATTGTCAGATCAACGATTGACGATTTAAATAAAGAATAATATGAAAAAACTTATCTGCATTTTATTGTTCTTGTTTCCGGTTGTTGCTTTTGCCCAACAACCATGGTATAAATATTCACCGACTGATTATACATGGGAGGATATCGGAGATACTGGATTCTCAGCAGGGGCAGCCTATGGTACAAGTCTTGCGTTCAATCAAACTGGTCAGGCATATGTTGCATATAGGGATTTTAGCTATTCACGAAAAGCTACTGTAATGAAATTTGATGGAACCAACTGGATTAATGTGGGAAATGCAGGTTTTTCAGCAGGGGAAGCTGATTTTACAAGCCTTGCCATCAACCCATCTGATAGTGAACCTTATGTGGCGTATGAGGATTATGGAAATTCCTATAAAGCAACAGTAATGAAATTTGATGGTAACAACTGGGTGAATGTAGGCAATGCAGGTTTCTCTATAAGTATGGCTTCGTCAACGTGTCTCGCCTTTGACTCTTTTGACAGTTTACCTTATGTGTCATATGGGGATAATGGAAATTCTAATAGAGCGACTGTAATGAAATTTGATGGCAACAACTGGGTGAATGTTGGAAATGCTGGTTTCTCACCTGGAGAAACTGATTTTGTCAGCCTTGCCATTAGCACAGTTGATGGTCACCCGTATGTTGGTTTTCAAGATTGGGCACATTCCTTTAAAGCGACAGTAATGAACTTTAATGGAACGAGTTGGGTTTATGTGGGATCACCTGGCTTTTCTGGTGGAGAGGCTTCTGAAATTAGCCTCGCTTTTAATCCGTCGGATAGTGAACCTTATATGGCGTATGAGGATAGTGGAGAGTCCGGGAAAGCTACCGTAATGAAATTTGACGGGACAAACTGGGTAATTGTGGGAAAGGCAGGTTTCTCACAAGGAGTGGTTGCTTGTACAAGTCTTGCCTTCAGCAAATCCGGAGAACCATATATAGCTTTTGCCGATATTCCAAATTTTCAAAGAGCAACGGTAATGAAATTTGACGGGACAAACTGGGTAAATGTGGGAAATGCAGATTTCTCTGCATGGGCGACTAATGATGAAAGTCTCGCCTTCAGTCCATCTGGTCAGCCTTACATTGCATATCAGGATCAGGGGGATTCCAGTAAAGCAACAGTTATGTATTATGATGGTCCCGTTGGAATCAGAGAACTTAAATCTTCACAAATATCAATTTATCCTAATCCAGCCACAGACAAAATAACAATAGAAATCGCAGAAGGCCAGGCCCCAAGCCAACTATCAATGATGAACCTGAACGGGGAAGAGATTCTAACATGTAGTCTCATAAAACCCAAAACTCAAATAGACATAAGCAATCTCCCCAGCGGGGTTTATTTTGTACGATTGACCAATGATAAGACAGTGGAAGTGGGGAAGATTGTGAAAAATTAATTTCAAATCACGAATTACGAAAGACGAATTAAATTATACCACGAAGACACAAAGACGCAAAAGGTTCAATTTCAACGATATACTTCTTAGCGCTTTTTAGCGTCTTTGCGACTTTGCAGTAAAAAAAAGACTTTTCAGAGTGGGATCAACATTGATCAACGCCTTTACTGCTTAATAAACTTGCCAACAACCGCCTCCTTCTCTCCAACTACCTTTAATACATACATACCATCCGGCAGGTTGCTGACATTGATGGTGGGGTCTGGTTTTGTAATTTCCCGCTGCAGAAGAAGCACGCCATTGAGATTATATACAGAAAGGGATCCTGTTTCAACAGTCTCAACAGTAAGCTCCTTACATGTTGGATCCGGATAAAGTTTGAGAGAATTTGAAATAGGGTTATCTTCATTGACTCCGAGTGGACCTCCGCCATCATTCGTCGCTAAGATGGTTCCGTTAATACCTACCGTATAACCTGTATTGGCATTGGTAAAGAAGACTGCGGATAAATCATTCGTTGATCCACTTGACATACCAGTCCAACTTGTGCCCCCATTGGTCGTTTTTAAAATGGTTCCTGATCCACCCACTGCATATCCCGTATTGGGATCAATAAAGAAGACTGAGTTGAAATCATTTTTGTTTCCGCTTGACAATACAGTCCAGTTTGTGCCGCTATCGTTTGTTTTTATAATGGTTCCATCCCATCCCACAGCGTATCCAATGTTGGGACTGGGGAAGAAAACTGATTGTAAAGAATTCCCCTGTGGTATTGGATTCTGCCAGTACCATTGAGCCATCGCACCATTCACAAAAAACAGTGCAATAATGAAAGTGTAAAGATTTTTCATTTTGATAGAAGTAAATTAACGATCCTTAACGGACTATAAATTTACGGAATAAATAGGATAATTCGTTTTTTTAGGTTTTGGTAAAATAAATAGTTACAAAGTAACAGAGTGACAGAGTGACAGAGTGACAGAGTGACAGAGTGACAGAGTGACAGAGTAGATGAGGAATACTTCTTTGCGATCTTTGTGCATTCTTTGTGTTCTTGGTGGTTAAAAAATTATTTGATCTTTAACTTTTCTGTTAAGATCCCTGATCTGCCATCACCTAAAAAAATATATAGTCTTTATTAATGAATTTCCTTGACTATTGATTTTTATTTTATATATTTATCATCTATTTTGAAAGAGTACCTGTTTCTTAGAAACAAAGCATCATGAAAAAACTAATCTTTATTTTCTTGTTTTTATTTCCGCTTACAACTTTTTCACAATGGGGATGGCAGAATCCATTACCACAGGGAAACCCTTTAGAATCAATTTGTTTTCCCAGTTCCACGATTGGATATGCGGTGGGGGCGCTTGGAACCATAATAAAATCAACAGACGGTGGGTCAAACTGGACAGTTTTGTCCAGCGGAATCACTAATAATTTCAATTCAGTCTTCTTTCCTGACCCTAATACCGGATATGCAGTGGGTGACAACGGAATTATTTTAAAAACAACCGATGGGGGCGCAAGCTGGGTTATTTTGTCAGGTGGAATTAACAATAATTTATTATCAGTCTTCTTTACCAATCCCGATACGGGATCTATAGTGGGTGTCAATTATACTCCTTATCACGGAATCATGATATAAACAACCGATGGTGGTACCAACTGGGATACTGTGTCATACGGAACAACAAGTGGTTTATCCTCAGTCTGCTTTACCGATGCCAATACCGGATATGTAGCGGGTTACAGCAATCCATCCGGTTATGGAACCATTTTAAAAACAACCAATGGTGGCACACATTGGGATACTTTGTCAACCGGCACAACGGGTGGTTTAAACTAAATTTACTTTCCCGACACGGATACGGGATATGCAGTGGGTGGCACTTATCCATCCGATTCCGGAATCATCTTAAAAACAACCAACGGGGGCACAAACTGGACTGCTTTATCGATTGGGAAAGTATATTCGTTGCAATCAGTTTATTTTACCAATGCAAATACGGGATATGCTGCAGGGTGGGGAGGCCTCATCCTGAAAACAACCGACGGGGGTACAAGCTGGACTGTTTTGACAACCGGAACAACAGGTGATTTAAGCTCAATTTGCTTTGCCGGTGCAAGTACAGGATTTGCAGTGGGCAATTGGGGAACGTTCATAAAAACAACAAATGGAGGCGCAGACTGGACCTCTGTGGTAAATGGAACAAGAAATTGGTTAGGATCAGTTTATTTTACCGATGTCAATTCAGGATATGCTGTCGGGGATAGCGGCACTATATTAAAAACAGTGGATGGAGGTACCAACTGGACGGCATTGTCAAGTGGAATAGGATACTGCCTTAATTCAGTCTGCTTTACCGATGCCAATACAGGATATGCTGTGGGTGATTATGGAACCATCATAAAGACAACCAATGGGGGTGCCAACTGGAGTTTATTGTCCAGTGGAACAACAAAATATTTATCGTCAGTTTATTTTACTGATGCCAATAATGGATATGTAGCCGGGGAAACCGGAATCGTTGTAAAAACAACCAATGGGGGTGCAAACTGGACTGTTTTGTCAACTGGAACATCCGATGTTTTATGGTCTGTCTTCTTTACTGATCCCAATACAGGATACGCAGTTGGAGATTATGGAACCCTCGTAAAGACAACGGATGGAGGTTCAAACTGGACTGCGTTACCTGGAATAGGATACAGCTTATACTCTGTCTTCTTTACCGATACCAATACGGGATATGCAGTTGGTTACGATTATGGTTACGGAATCATCATAAAAACGAAAGATGATGGCAACCACTGGGATACCCTAACCTATGTATTTAACAATGCGTTCTCCTCAATCTTCTTCGTGGATGCCAATACGGGATATGTGGTGGGATCCGTTGCCAATTCCGGGTTAGGAATCATCATGAAAACCATCGATGGGGGCATAAGCTGGGATTATCAGAAAAGTGCTGCAGTGTATCCAACAGTATCCGTTTTCTTTCCGGATGCGAATTCAGGTTACGCGGTAGGTTATAGCGGAACTATTCTAAAAACTAATGATGGGGGTGGCCCTCTCGGAGTCAATGAAAAAAAACCTGTTTCAAATACACTCAAACTGTATCCTAACCCGGCAAAAGACAAGTGCAAAGTGCAATGGGCGAAGTGCAATATTAAGAATATTCAAATATTCAATTTGATCGGAGAGAAGGTTTATGGGGCTGAGTTTTCGTCAGGAACGAGCAATGCTGTTGAAGTAGATCTTGATTTTCCGGCGGGGATTTATTTTGTGAAGGTGATGAATGAAAATGTAATGAGTGTTCAAAAACTGGTTGTGGAATGAACCCCATCCCCTGCCCTTCCCCCAAGAGGGAGGGGAGGTTTGGAAGATAATAAAGAATTGATCTACGATTGAAGATTAAAATAAAAAATAAGATGAAAAAGCTCATTTACATTTTTGTTATTTCTTCGTTTGTCTTAAATATGGCAAATGCTCAAAATTGGAAAGTCCTTAATTCAGGGACTTCTGTGAATTTATTTTCGGTTTATTTTCCGGCGGCAGCTACAGGGTATGTTGCAGGAGATAGCAGCACAATCCTGAAAACCTCAAATGGAGGTACAACCTGGGTAAGGCAGACTATTATGGTTCCAAATTATACGTATTATTCAATTTTCTTTACTGATACTCTTAACGGGTGTGTAACCGGTATTCCCGGAGATGTAATAATAACATCCAATGGGGGTAATCCCTGGCATGGAGGGATAGTGGACGGATATTCTTATTCTCTGAATTCTTTATATTTTACTAATGAAAGTACGGGTTATGTTGTCGGTAGTGCAACACCAGATAGTGGAGGATTAATAAGGAAATCAACAATAAATGGAAATGGCTGGCCATCTGATACGGTAATAGGTTCAAGTAGTCTGAAGTCTGTCTTTTTCCCAAGCACAAAGACAGGTTATATTGTCGGAGATAGCGGCACAGTAATAAAAACAGTGGATGCTGGAGTACATTATGTGGTTTTGCCTTCGGGGTACAGAATGAATTTATATTCTGTATATTTTACAGACACTGTCACAGGATATGCTGTCGGCGATAGTGGCACAATACTAAAGACTGTTGATGGCGGAACAAACTGGGTAAAGCAGGTTTCGGGTACTTCATCCCGCTTAAAATCTGTTTTTTTTGCTGACGCTAATATCGGATACGCTGCCGGATGGAATGGTACAATACTGGCGACTACAAACGGCGGAACAGACTGGACAAGTGAGTTTTCGGGGACTTCCTATT
>CAZUYY010000133.1:0-6963 GCA_964624935.1 uncultured Prolixibacteraceae bacterium | reverse complement strand
ATTTATCATATATTGTAATGTTTTTGGTTTTTGGGATTACTTCTGAGTTCTGATGTCAGAGGTCGGACATAATTATTTCTTTTCTCTATTCTCTGATTTCTGCCCTCTGTCTTCTGCCCTCTGATTTCTGTTCTCTGTCCTCTGACTTCTGTCCTCCGTCCTCGGACCTCTGTTCACTTTTTACTCGACTTTCCGGCGGGTTTGCTGATTCTTTTGCGGGGAGGTTTTGATTTTTCCTTTTCCTCATCCGCATTGGTTTTCAATTTGGCAACTTTGGTTTCTACAAAATCTTTCTTCGCGATCTTTATTCCTTCTTCTTCTTCATCAATATCGAGAACGTCTAAAGTGGTGTGCGTTCCGTATTCCTCTTCTGCCCCTTCGGTTTTGCCTTCATGTTCTTCATCGGCAGCTTTTTTATCCCTGTCGAGTTTACGTTCAATAAGGCCTTCTTCGATGGCACTCACCATCGATCCGATAATAAGGGAAATGGATTTGGAAGCGTCATCATTGGCCGGAATGGCGAAATCTACCTGGCGCGGATCAGAATTTGTATCGACGATGGCAAAGGTAGGAATGTTCAACTTTTTTGCTTCGGCAACAGCAATGTGTTCCTTCAGAATATCCACTACAAACACAGCCGCAGGGAGACGGTTCAGGTCAGCAATACTTCCAAGGTTCTTTTCCAGCTTAGCCCTTTCGCGGGTAATAGTCAACCGTTCTTTTTTAGAGAGATTGCTATAGGAAGGGCTGCTCATCAATTTATCAATGGAAGCCATCTTCCTGACTGCCTTACGGATGGTGGCAAAGTTGGTGAGCATCCCACCAGGCCAGCGCTCCGTTACATATGGCATATTGACTCTCTTTACATGTTCTGCAACAATTTCCTTTGCCTGTTTCTTCGTAGCAACAAATAATATGCGTTTCCCTGACTTGGCGATCTGTTTAAGTGCGGAAGCTGCTTCGTCTATCTTAGCCATAGTCTTTAGAGATCAATAATGTGGATCCCATTCCGTTCCATGAAAATATAAGGGGCCATGCTCGGGTTCCATTTTCTCTTAAGGTGACCAAAATGAACACCGGCATCCAATAATGCATCAAAAGTGGTTCTTGACATAATTTTTTTCCTATAATTTTAACGTTTGCTAAACTGGAATCTTTTCCTTGCTTTCTTTTGACCGGGCTTTTTTCGTTCGACCATACGCGGATCCCGTCTCATCAAACCTTTTGCTTTCAGCAGGGGGCGGTTTTCTTCGCTGATCTTACAGAGAGCACGGGAAATGGCAAGACTGAGCGCCTCTGCCTGTCCGGTAATTCCACCGCCATCGAGGTTCACCCTGACATCGTATTTTCCAAAAGTGTTTGTGACGTTGAAGGGTTCAACAACCTGGTATTGCAAGATCACCGTTGGAAAATATTCTTTATAATCGCGATCGTTGACCGTAATTTTTCCTTCGCCTTCTTTTAAATAAATCCTCGCGACGGCAGTCTTTCTTCTGCCGAGAGTCATGATAATTTCCATATTATCTGATTGAATTAAGATTGATTACTTTGGGTTGCTGCGCCTGATGAGGATGTTCCGGACCTTCATAAACATAAAGGTTGCGAAACAATTCACTGCCTAACCGATTTTTAGGTAACATACCTTTAATGGCTTTTTCAACAACGGCGGTAGGCTTCTTCGCCATTAATTCCTTTGGTGACGTGAAACGCTGTCCTCCGGGATAGCCCGTATGATGGACATATTCTTTATCCGTCATCTTTTTACCCGTGAGGATGATCTTTTCGGCGTTGATGATGATCACATTGTCGCCACAGTCAACGTGCGGTGTATAATTGGCTTTCAGCTTGCCTCTGAGCAATCGCGCTGCCTTGGACGATAAACGTCCAAGTACCTGGTTTTCTGCGTCAATAAGCACCCACTCTTTTTTTACCGTTGCTGCGTTGGCACTTATTGTTTTGTAACTTAACGTATTCATGAATTTCTTCTGGTTGCTTAATCATTAACACTATTCCCATCAAAAAGGGGTGCAAAAATAGAACTAAATTTTTGATTAAACAAATAATGCGAATAACTTTTTAGAAGAGTGACAAAGTAACAAAGTGACAGAGTTACAGAGTAATTTTCACTTATCAATTTGTAATTATGATGTAACTCTACATGGCCTTTGCGTCTTAGCGTCTTCGCGGTGAAAGAATTTTATTATTTTTATCCTCAGAAATACCCTTCCCATGAATAGACTGGCATATATTCTTATCTGGACTGGCATTTTCGCTGCTGCGATGGCTTTTCCCGAAAGTGCAGTGGTAGTATATCTGCGTGCGCTTTATTATCCTGAGGGATTTGCTTTCCCACTAAAGGTAATGGATCAATCTATCCTTGTCACAGAGATCTTCAGGGAAGCAGCAACACTGATCATGCTCTTTACTATAGCCATCATTGCAACCAAAAGTCGGATTGCGCGTTTTGCAGTTTTTATTTACACCTTTGCCATCTGGGATATCTTTTACTATATCTATCTGTTTTTCCTGATTGGATGGCCTTCTTCCTTTTTCACATGGGACCTGTTATTCCTCATTCCGATAACATGGGTCGGGCCGGTGTTGGCTCCGGTGATCAATTCCCTCACCATGATCCTGCTGGCAGTGATCATCCTTCATCACAAGGCAAAAGACAGAACCTTTCACCTGACCTTTTTTGAATGGTTCTTGCTGATAACGGGATCCCTTATCATGATCTTTGTTTATACCCGGCCTTATGTGAGTTATTTACTTGAAAGGTTTTCTATCTCCGAAATAATCCATTACCGGCAAAACAGATCATTGCTCAAGTATTCTGCCGGATTTAAGCCGGAAACATTTAACTGGTTTATTTATGCCCTGGGTCAGTTGTTATTTTTTTGGTCGATCATACATGTGATCCTGAGAATCAAGAGGAAATAAATACCCAACCCCCGTTATCACATTTTTACTAATTTTGCACTCATTATCAAATGGTAAAATTGGAAGATAGCAAAATGGCAAAATGATAACATGTAAAAGTATGACATTACTAACTTTATAAACTCTATAAACTTTATAAACTTTATGAACTTTACAAACTTTATAACTTCCTGATGTCCATAAAAGTAACCGGAATAACCAAAATTTATGGGACGCAGAAAGCTCTCGATAATGTGTCTTTTGAGATTGCCCCTGGTGAAGTTGTTGGCCTGCTGGGACCAAATGGTGCAGGTAAAAGCACGATCATGAAGATACTCACATGTTTTATTCCTCCTACTTCTGGGGAAGCAAGCGTATGCAACTTCGACATTCTTGAACAATCCATTGAAGTAAGAAAAAAAGTCGGATACCTTCCTGAAAATAATCCTCTTTACCTTGATCTTTACGTGGAAGAGTTCCTTTCTTTTATTTATGGAATACTTCATAATTCTGCACGAAATCCTAAGCGGATTGCCGAAATCATTGAATTAACGGGTCTTCAATCAGAAAAACATAAAAAAATAGGCGCTTTGTCAAAGGGTTTCAGACAAAGAGTTGGCCTTGCACAGGCATTGCTTCACGACCCGGAGGTTCTGATCCTTGATGAACCCACTTCAGGACTCGATCCTAATCAGTTGCTTGAGATCAGGTCACTGATTAAAACCATCGGCAGGGAGAAAACGGTGATGCTTTCCACCCACATCATGCAGGAGGTGGAGGCCATCTGCGACCGTGCCATTATCATTCACAAAGGAAAGATCGTGGCAGACGATTCCACACAAAATCTTCATCACATTACTTCCTCCTCGAATGTGGTTAGGGTGGAATTTAGCTCAAACGTCGATGCCGGGCTACTATCAAAGATCAGTGGTGTACAAAGTGTTATTACATTATCACCGGTCAATTTCCAACTTACTGCACAAACTTCTGTGGATATCCGTCCTGATATTTTCAGGTTTGCAGTAGAACAAAATCTTACTGTACTTGCTATGCAGAAAGAAGAACTCAGGCTGGAGGAAGTATTCCAGGAACTAACAAAAGATTAACTCGCGAACTGTTCAAACAAAATTTGTATCCGGATAAAAAAAATTAGTAATTTTGCCGGCAGCTTAGTGGAAAGATTTGATTGATTGCAACCACTGGAAAAAAATGCTAAAACAATATTTCCTCCCGTCAATCTTCAGATCCTGTTTTCTCTTTGCATCTATTTATAAACTCAATAAAATGTATTATCATGGGATATTTATTTACATCCGAGTCCGTATCTGAAGGACACCCGGATAAAGTTGCCGACCAGATCTCTGATGCTCTGCTTGATGAATTCCTGAAATGGGATCCCGAATCCAAAGTCGCGTGCGAAACTTTTGTTACCACCGGCCTGGTTGTTTGCGGAGGCGAAGTAAAAACTGAAGGATACGTGGATGTCCAGGACACTGCCCGAAAAGTGATCCGCAAGATCGGTTATACAAAAGCAGAGTATCGTTTCGACAGTGATTCCTGTGGGGTGGTTTCAACCATCCATGAGCAATCAAAGGATATAAACCAGGGCGTTGTTAGAGAAAAACCGGAAGACCAGGGAGCCGGTGACCAGGGAATGATGTTCGGATATGCCTGCCGTGAGATGGATAACTTTATGCCGCTCACGAGCGAACTGGCACATATTCTCCTCCAGGAACTTGCAAAGATACGGAGGGAAGGGAAACAAATGAAATACCTCCGTCCCGACAGTAAGTCGCAGGTTACAGTTGAATATGACAATGATGGAAAACCGGAACGGATCGATACCATTGTGGTCAGCACGCAACATGACGATTTCATTAAACCGGTGAATAACACTGCAAAAGCCCTTGCATCTGCCGAAAAAGAAATGCAGGACAAGATCAGAAAGGATATTATTAAATTCCTGATTCCCCGTGTTCAAAAAACCCTTCCTGCCCGTATTAATAAATTATTCAAGGGTGATTTCAAACTTCATGTTAACCCGACCGGAAATTTTGTAATTGGCGGCCCTCATGGGGATACTGGACTTACCGGACGAAAAATCATTGTCGACACATATGGCGGACATGGCGCACATGGCGGTGGAGCATTTTCCGGCAAGGATTCATCAAAGGTTGACCGTTCCGCAGCATACGCTGCCAGGCACATCGCAAAAAACCTTGTAGCTGCGGGAGTTGCCGACCAGGTCCTCATCCAGGTTGCTTATGCTATCGGCGTTGCCCAGCCTGTAGGATTATACGTCAATACATATGGCACGGCGAAGGTGAAAAATAATAAAGGCGGGATCTTATCCGACGGTGAGATCTCAGCAAAGGTTCAAAAGATCTTCGACATGCGGCCTTATGCCATTATACAACGTTTCGGACTTAAGAACCCGATCTTCCTGAGAACATCTACCTATGGCCATTTCGGAAGAGACACTTATTCAGAAGAAGTTGATGTTTACTACCCGATAAACGGTTCTAAACCAAAGAAGATAAATGGGAATGGAAAAAAAGACATCTACCGCAAGAAAGTAGAATTCTTTGCATGGGAAAAGCTTGATTACGTTGGGAAGATAAAGAAGGAGTTTGGGTTGAAATAGGTATTGGGTATTGGGTGTTAGGTATTGGTCATTGGGAGTTGGGGGGAGAAATCTTAAAGATGTTGCTTCTGATTTATGGCGTTGGAAATTGAACATAAGTACCTTATCCGGAGAGATCTCTGGTATGCCATTCATAAGCCTGCAGGAATAAAAATCCGTCAGGGATATCTTTTGTCTGATGAAGGAAAGACCGTCCGCGTGCGAATCGCAGGAGACAATGCATTTCTGACTATCAAAGGACCTTCCATAAATGCTTCCCGGGCTGAGTACGAATATCCGGTTCCAGCCGGCGATGCAGAAGAACTTCTGCAATTATGCACAATTCCCATTATAGAAAAAGTAAGGTACAGGATGGAATATGCCGGGAAGATGTGGGAAGTGGATGAATTTTTCGGGGAGAACGAAGGATTGATCCTTGCCGAAATTGAATTGTCCTTTCCTGACGAATCCTATCACAAACCTGCCTGGGCCGGCGAGGAAGTCACCGGTGATCCGAGATATTACAATTCCTGCCTTGCAGCAAACCCTTTTTCAGGCTGGTAATAACTAAAAAAGAGGCTGCTCTTTTTCCGGGGCAGCCTCTTCAAAAAGGTAAATATGTTTTTAATGCATGATGATAAGTTTCCTCGTAATCAGCGACTTTCCATCTATCTCCAGGGAATAGAAATAAATCCCTGCAGGGAGGTCTCCTGTAAAGACAGACACTTTGTTTTCTGAACTTTTAAGATCTGATTTCTTAACCATAGTACCCGGCAAAGTGCGGATAACAACCGAACCTTCATTTTCAGAATTGAGTGAATATTCAAAATTCACCGTATTATTGGCCGGATTAGGATAGGCGCCCGATAAGATATTTTTTGCTGTCTGATCGGAAATTCCTTCATAAAGGGCATCATAGGCAATATTCACACAAACTGAATCGGCGCTGTTGGCCTGGTTGAAGAATACATATCTGATGTTTGAAATTCCCTCAAACCCATTCGGAGTGTAATGGCCTGCAAAGTCAGCGGAATCTGTGGCATGTGCATTGATGTCTACCGGATCAGGGGAAACATAAACGCTGGGTGGAAAACATAATCCCCAACAAAACGAATTTACAGACCCTGAAATGAGGCTAAGCTCGACCTTTTTTACTTTAACGCCAATTGTGGCAGAGGTCGTGTTTTTTACAAACATGTAAGAAAGCAGCTCTGCATCATTCACATGTCCGTGAAAGGTTCTCGTTGAATTGTTCGCAACAGGTCCTGAACTGTCAGCAAGGGCCAGGGATTGCGAATAACCATAAGAGAAAATACTTAGGGTAAAAAATATAAATAGTATAGTTTTCTTCATACAAATTTAAACTTTGAATATTGTTGTTATTTACAGGTTGCAAAGGTAAGGAACTTCTTTTATTTATT
>CAZUYY010000132.1:0-6967 GCA_964624935.1 uncultured Prolixibacteraceae bacterium | reverse complement strand
CGTGACCTGGAACACGGCAGGCGCACAGACCGTCAGCGTGAACTACGCAAATTCCAATGGTTGCAACGCTGCTACACCAACGGTTTACAATGTTATTGTAAATGCACTTCCGAGTCCAACGATCACGGGTCCCGCATCGGCCTGTGTCAATTCCACCGGGAATGTTTACACTACTGAGACAGGAATGACTGCATATACCTGGACAGTTTCATCCGGAGGCGTTATAACTGCTGGTTCCACCACCAATACCATTACTGTAACCTGGAATATTGCCGGCGCACAGACCGTAAGTATCAACTATATCAATGGCAACGGATGTCTGGCTTCCTCAGCTACTATTAAAAACGTGACAATAAACCCGCTCCCGGTTCCCACAATCACAGGTCTTGCTACCGTTTGTGCCGGAACAACAGGGGTTACCTATACTACAGAAACCGGGATGACCGGATATACCTGGTCTGTCTCTGCAGGGGGTACAATAACGGCAGGTTCAGGAACAAGCGCTATCACAGTTAGCTGGACTACTGCCGGATCGAAAACGGTCAGTGTTAATTATACGAACACAAATGGCTGTACCGGCGCTTCACCCACTGTAAAAGTTGTAACGGTAAATCCACTTCCAGTACCTACGATAACCGGACCAAACTCTGTATGTGCGAATGTAAACGTAACTTACATTACAGAATCAGGTATGACAAGCTATATCTGGATTCTTTCAGCCGGTGGAGTAATAACAGCCGGGGCAGGAACCAATGCAATCTCTGTCGTGTGGGTTTCAACCGGATCTCAAACTGTCAGCGTTAATTATACCAATCCAAACGGATGTACTGCTTCAACGGCCACTGTTTATAATGTTACCGTCAATCCTTTGCCTGTCCCTACTATAACAGGCTCAGGATGGGTATGTGCAGGTGCGACAGGGGTGACTTATACGACCCAGACCGGGATGACCGGTTATGCATGGACGGTATCTGCCGGAGGAACCATTACATCAGGGTCAGGGACAAACACCATCACTGTTACCTGGAACACAGCAGGTGCACAAACAGTAAGTGTCAATTACGTCAATTCGAATGGTTGTACAGCCTCTTCGGCAACACTGAAAAATGTTACAGTGAACGCATTGCCTGTTCCGACCATTACAGGGGCAGCTTCTGTATGTGCAGGTGCGACGGGAGTAAATTATACAACCCAGGCAGGGATGACCAACTATTCCTGGAGCATTTCTTCAGGAGGGGTTATCACCTCAGGAGCGGGGTCTAACAGTATAATGGTAACATGGACTACGGCTGGTTCCCAGACAATTTCTGTGAATTATTTCAACAGCAATGGATGCACTGCATCGTCTCCCACAGTTAAAGATGTGACGGTTAATCCACTGCCTGTTCCAACCATCACAGGATCAAGTACGGTATGTGCAGGTACTTCCGGAGTAAATTATTTGACGGAGACAGGCATGACGGGATATGTCTGGATCGTTTCAGCCGGAGGAACCATTACTTCCGGTGCCGGAACCGATCAGATCACGGTCACCTGGAACACGGCAGGCACTCAGACTGTAAGCGTAAGTTACACCAATACCAGCGGTTGTCCTGCCAGTTCGCCTACCATTAAAAATGTTATTGTAAATCCATTAAATGTCCCCACGATCACAGGAACAAATACGCTCTGCATCAGCACGCAAACCTATGTTTATACCACCGAAACCGGAATGACAAACTACATCTGGACTGTTTCTTCGGGAGGAACCATTACTTCCGGTGGAACAACCACCAGTCATACAGTTACAATCCGGTGGAATTCCACCGGTGCCCAATGGGTGAAGGTCAACTATTCCAATAGTTATGGCTGTAGTTCCCTGACTGCCACAACCTACCCGGTCACGGTTAATCCTGTTCCTGTTCCTTCCATTACAGGTGCCAATAAAGTATGTGCAGGAACTACCGGTGTTGTATATACAACACAGGCGGGTATGACAAACTATAGCTGGATTGTTTCCTTAGGAGGAACAATAACTGCAGGAGGTACTTCAGCCAGTAATACGGTTACCGTTACCTGGAATACTGCGGGAACACAGACAGTTTCGGTAAATTACACGAATTCTTCGGGATGCACGGCTGCCTCGCCGGTATCTTACACGGTCACGGTAAGTGCATTGCCCCAGCCGACGCTTACCGGTCCGGTATCCATCTGCGCCGGAACTACCGGAAATGTCTACACGACGCAAAGCGGAATGTACAATTACAACTGGATAGTTTCATCCGGCGGTACGATCACTGCTGGTGGAACATCCGGAAGTAATACCGTAACCGTAACATGGAATACGGCAGGGGCTCAGCACGTATCGATCAATTATGACAATTCCAGCGGATGTCAGGCAGCATCGCCGGTAGTATTAAATGTAACTGTCAATTCATTGCCTGTTCCGACCATCTCAGGAAGCAGTGCGCTTTGTTCCGGCGTTTCCGGTATTTATACGACAGAAACAGGCAAGACGAATTATACCTGGACTGTTTCTACGGGGGCGACCATAACAGCAGGCGGAGGTACAGGAAGCAGTTCAATTACCGTAAAATGGACGACCACAGGATCACAATGGGTCCGGGTTAATTATACAAATTCAACCGGTTGCAGGGCAACGACCTATACACAATTTAACATTACGGTAAATGCGCTGCCTGCTCCAACCATATCTGGAACGAGCACTGTTTGCCAGGGATCAACGGGTATCGTTTATACAACTCAATCCGGAATGTCAGGTTATCTCTGGACTCTCTCGACCGGTGGGACTATAACTGCCGGTGCAGGCACTAACGCCATTACTGTTTCGTGGACAGGATCAGGAACGCAATGGGTCAAGGTTAATTATTCGAATGCTGCAGGGTGTACTGCCGTCTCACCGGTTCAGTTCAACGTAACTGTCAATACGGCGCCAGTTCCATCTCTTAGCGGAACCTTCAGTCTTTGTGCCGGTGCGACCGAATCTTATAGTACAGAAGCGGGTGAGACTAATTATGTCTGGACCGTTTCTACGGGCGGGACTATCGTATCCGGTGCAGGAACAAGGCAGGTTAATGTACTCTGGAGTTCTCCCGGGGTCGATACCATTTCGGTGGTCTATACTACATCATCGGGATGCCAGGTAATAGCTCCAACTGTGAAGGCAGTGACCGTTTATGCAATCCCGACACCAACAATTACGGGACCAACGGGTCCCTGTGTCGGAGTCGATGTAAACTATTCGACACAAACAGGGATGACAAACTATACATGGACACTTGGCGGTTCCGGAGGGACCATTTATTCAGGATTTACCAGCAGCCAGATTACTGTCAAGTGGAGTTTACCGGGAGCTAAAACCGTAAGCGTTAATTACACTGCCCCTGGTGGATGCAGGGCGCCGACACCTGGTGTACTTAATGTCAATGCCATCAATTGTTCCAATATTTCGGTCTCGGGAATTGATACCAATAATCTTCCTGCCACTTTTACCATTTATCCGAATCCCAATAACGGGAAATTCACTGCACTTGTCCATTGCGAATGTCAGGATAATTGCTCGCTCAATGTTTTCAATCTGATGGGAGTCAAAGTTTTTGAGCTCGCGAATTTGAGCATGGAAAGCAAAATGGAAGTGCCAATCGATTTGCAGGATTTACCGGACGGAATCTACATAGTGATCTTCCGGAATAGCGATCAGGAAATTAGCCGGAAGGTTGTGATTAATAAATAATCAGGGACTAATCTTTTATGCATCTTACATAGAATGCATTATCCTTCAATCCCGGATAAAAGGATACACCCGGATTAACGCTATTCATCCCGTGTGCCCATGCTTTATTGGAATCCTGGGATGTGGATGACCAGTAAAACACAGCAAAATTGTCGAAATCCCAGGCGACATTTTCATAAAGGATCCCTGATAGAAAAGCATTAAATCCTGAATGTCCTGAAAACTTCAGAGAACTTCCTGCAAATCCATTGCCGTTATAAAATGCGAACAGGATTGTCCAGTCAGCTTCGGTGGGAACATGCCAGGAGGAAGGACAAAACCCTTGGGCGCCCGTAGTATTGTCGAACTTCATCATTTCGTCCCATTGGTAAAGACCGCCAGTAGATAAACAATTCGTAGAAATATCGCCGTAGCAATATTTTTCGGAAACACAATTGTCACGCTGCATTTGGGATGAAACGATAAAAGTGCCAAAATCAAGATTGGATCCCATCCAACACTGGGTTCCAATCTGAACGGTAGAATAGATCCTGTTATCACGAACATCGGTCAGATCATTGCCACAAGAGAAGACAACAGGGGATGTCACAATTATATTCTTTGCACTGGTTTTTGTGCATCCCAAGTTATTAGTAAAACCATAAGTTATAGAGAAAATCCCCTGGCCGGCTATTCCCGGATAGAAAATGTCCGTATTAACACCAACTCCTGAATATGTTCCGCCAAGTGGTATTCCCCCCTTAAGTTTAATTGGTTGAGCATCCGTTGTGACCACTGTATCCCAACAGGTAGTGAGATTCACTGAAGGTGATGGGAAAATGCTGACAATGGCATGACTGGCTATCCCCCGGCAGGCATTTGCATAAGGGCTAACGTCATAGTCAACCGTTTCGGTGATGTAATCTATACTACTCAGGGTCTGGGCAATAACTGACCCGTTGCCGTCACCGTACCCGGATATACTTCCCGAACTTCCTGAAGCCGTCCATGAAAAAATCGTACCGGAAACACTGGATAAAAGAGTGATATTGGTCGTCAGCCCTGAACAAATTGTATCGGAAGAGGATTGAAAAATTACATTAGGTCTGGGATTAACGTGAGTTGTAAAGTTAACAGTATCCCCGCACCCATTTAGGGAAGCATGAACGATATAAATGACATTTCCACTGGTAAACAGATGATTGGTTAACGTATCTGAAATTATATCTCCCGAGTTTGGAGTAATGAAACCAGTTATATTACCCAATGGATCTGAGGCTGTCCAGAAAAAGCTGACACCGGGCAGATCTGTCTGCAGCAGAAAATAGTTATTAAAACCGGAACAAACGGTATCCTTCACTACTGTATTTATTATTGAAGGAACAGGCTCGACAATTGCTGTTATCAATGATCTGAGGCTGCTGCGGCACCCGGTGAGTGAGTCAAAGGCCTCAGCATAGAAAATGGTTGTAGAAGTTATTGCCGGCGTTACGGTCAACCCTGTAAACGGATATTGGATTCCTCCGTTGGGGGAATTATACCATCTCACGCCTTGGTGCACATCTGCCGTAACACTCATTGTCACATTCCCTGGACCGCATCGGGTTACAACAGAATTTACCGGATTTGGCGCATCAGGTGGTGCATAAAGAATTACACTTTTGGAAAAAGCAACTGTACAGGGTCTCGTGATCGTATGTGTAATAAGATAATTTCCAGGCAGACTGGCAGAAAGATCAATTTCCCCTGTGGTATCATTTACGAATACAAGTCCAGGTGGCGATGAAGTAAAAATCCCGGCAGTCATATCCAAAGAAGGTATGAGATCGGATTCATTCAGACAGAAAGAAGACCCTGGATAGTTGAACCTTGGATCCATCACACTCACCGTATCATTTTCAGAACTGAATGTCCCACCGCAAACCTCCACAACGCCCGTATAAACACTCGTATTGTTTGGGCTTACAGTGATAGATGGGCCATAACCGACCTGAGTTCCATTAGGATAACCCCCGATATACCATGAAATTCCGCCGGGAACAAACCGGGTACTCTCATTAAAAACCTTCCAGCTCTGGTTGTTTCTCCCAGGAGGGATGAATGCCACTGTCCCTGTCATATTCTGAATCCCCTGTGTACCCCTGTTTTGCTGCCAACTGCAGGAATCTTTAACCTGGATGTTATTTTCAATAATACTGGTCTGCTCGTGGAGCACGATCTGGAATGTCCCAAGTTTCGAAGTGCAATAGTACATAGGGCAATTCAGCCAATAAATCACACATTTACGATCAGGCTCAGTACCAGTGCTATAATAATAGATATTATTTCCAACGCCGCCTGCTCCCGGGGACCAATCCTGCCAGGCAGACATAATACAATTCTTTGGTGTTTTGCCTGAAGAATTTGGCAAGGTGTCGGGGGTATAGTTATCCCATTGATTGTTTGGCTGAGAAAAACTGATCCATCCATTCGAACCAATCCAGAACTGAGTATAATCTACATTCAAAAAACAAAATGAAAAACCAATGTTGAACGGACCTCCCCAGCAATCATCATGGCCGCTTGCCGTGCAATGATTTGGATGATCAAAGCTGGTATCCAAAGGAACCCCTCCGGAAAAAGGCATCGGTGTGTATGGAATTGCCAGAAATGTATAACTGCTTGTACCATATCCTCCACTAACCACAACGGCGTTCAGAGTTACTGAACCCCCAAAACAGATGGTAGTATCAGGGCCTACTGTAATCGTTTGCGCGAATAATTCACCTGAAATGGCAAGAAAAAAGATCAAAAATATTATCCCGAAGGATTTTTTACCACAAAATCCTTGCCAGCCAGGCACCGAAGAAAAAAGTATAGCCAATTCGATAATAAATCCCACTCCCAGCCCATCCTCAGGAAGTAAGGAAGTAATGAGCAGGGAAATGCTCTACATTAATCGGCCCAAATGAAAAAAGTAATATGATTTTATGGAATTTTTCTTCTCCCACCCTAAAAAAAAAGAGCCCCATTATGCGGAGCCCTTTTTCAATCTGATTCGTCACCCAGGATTATTTTTTATGAGCTTTTTTAGTTGGGGTAGGTTTTACAGCTTTCTTAGCGGGTTTAATCAGGTGTTTCTTGATAGAATCTTGGTGTGCAATTGAATCAGCTACTCTTTTCTGAGCTGCCTGAACCTTAGCAATTGAATCAGCAATTCTCTGTTGATGAGCCTGAACCATTGCCATTGAATCAGCTACTCTTGTAGAGTCAGCA
>CAZUYY010000131.1:1906-6995 GCA_964624935.1 uncultured Prolixibacteraceae bacterium | reverse complement strand
AGATTCAAAAATTGCATGGCTCTCCTGGTTTGGACCTTTCATCATCTCAAAATTCATCCGCGGTTCATTCGTCTTCCAGGTCAGCGACTCACAATAGATCTCAAGCTGGTGCCACGTGTCAAACCAGGGGCTTATCATTGATATTCTCTCATCCCTTGTCATGGATAACTCTCTCTTTTCATCGATGTATTTCATCGTGAGAGCCGGGTTGTACAATGAATCATTCTCATAATAGATAGTGATTGAAGCTTTGGCTGCGTTTATACGATCTGTGCGGATAACGAATAATTGGGAGAAAATCTTTACAAATTCCTTATTATTCTTATGGAAAATAAGTTTGGCATCCGCTGTTTTTGATCCGGTTCCGAGTATTTTTGAGCCTTCCATTGCAAACCCTCCGAGGTAATCAATATTTTTAAAAAGATTCTTAATGCCGATGGTTTTATCATAGGAGTTAAATGTCGGGTATTGTGCCAGGTCCTCCGTGACGTTCGCAAGGACCTTATCACTGAATTTCCCCAATAATGAATAAGAGAAAAATTTTTTGTTAAAAAATTCCACTGAATCTGCTTCGAGCTTTGCATATTTCATCTGGATCTGGTAATTCTTTAAATTAGCATAAACCCGCGATGGATCCAAACCGGCTCTTTGCCAGTCACTTTTTCCGCCCTTCCCGATCCATAAAAAAGTCAGCGGATAAAAGATTCCACGGGTATTGTAGATGACGAGACTGTCATTATTTGCATAACAAACCAGCCTGGTAGGATTGAATATAATGATGGGAACTGAATCAAATTTCATATGATAATCGGACGTAATGATCTTCCACTGCGCACTTGCGGATTTATAAGTCAGGTTCTCATCAAAAAGGTAGATGGATTGTTCAAGAAACTGAAGGAAATAGCGGTTATTTTTATTCCCCTGGAGGCCTTTCAGCAGATCAAACCACTCATAAAAACGTTCATCCGGTTGCTGGGAATCTATAAAAACATTCAATGCCTTTATATAATTATAAAAATCCGGGTAAGGTCTGAGTCCTTTCTCCAGCATTTGATTTCCTATGGAATAGATAAGTTGTTTCTTCCGAGGATCATATTTCTCAGCGTTCCACTTTTGAATGAATTCTTTCATCAGGGTGTGGCTCATCTTTAATTCATTGGCCACCAGCGGAGAGAATATACTGTTGAGTTCACCGATGAATTCCGTTGAATCGCCTGAAAAATGAGTAATCCTTTGGGCCGAGGTGATTTGTGAATACAAAAAGAAAGAGATTGGCATCAAAAAGCAGAGCGCCAACCTTGAAAAATGATGTTTCATTTTAGAAAACGGGTGGCGACCCATCGATTTTTAGTAAGGACCTTATTGGCCGAAAATGCATATAATTCTGCTGTTTCCCGGATTAATCCCAGATCTTCTTCATAAAAGCCACTTATCAGTAATTCACCTTTCATCATTCTTTTTGAATATTCCGGAAGGTGGATGAGTAAGACATTCCTGTTTATATTGGCAAGTATAATATCGTAATCCGGACCAGCAATATCCACATCTCCCATCTTTACATTCATACGTGATGCATGATTTCTTTCCATATTTTCAAGAGCATTCGCAAAGGCCCAGTTGTCGTTATCAATGGCATCGACTCCTGAAGCACCCATTTTATCGGTAAGTATAGCCAGGATTCCGGTTCCGCATCCCATATCGAGAACTTTTTTATCATGGAGATCCATCTCCATCATCATCTCCATCATCAAAGCTGTAGTCTCATGATGCGCTGTGCCAAAAGACATTTTGGGTTCAATGATGAGTTCGAAAGGATAATCAGGTCGTGGTGAATGAAAAGGGGCACGGATGTAACATTTCCCCGCTATCAACACGGGTTCGAAGTTTTTTTCCCACTCACTGTTCCAGTTTTGCTCCGGAATCTGTTTTTCAAAGAAACTAACCTGAAACTGATCACAGATTTTTTTTACCTCTTCTGGAGAATACTTATTAAACCGGATATAGGCAAGAAGCTCATTTTCTGTCTCTGCAAAACTTTCAAAATCCGCTTCAGCAAGCAGAGAAGTAAGGATCTCACGCTTTTCTCCCGAAACAGGATAAATGCGGATCTCGATATAGTCCATATCAGATTGAAGTAACAATCTTTAAAAATTCATCTGCCTTAAGAGATGCACCGCCGATAAGACCGCCATCCACATCTGCCTGAGCAAAGAGTTCATGTGCATTCGAGGAATTACAGCTCCCTCCGTATAAAATACTGGTTTCAGATGCCTGATTCTCGCCATACTTTAATGCAATCTGCTTACGAATGTACGAATGCATTTCTTGTGCCTGGAGAGGTGTTGCGTTTACTCCTGTGCCGATCGCCCAGACAGGCTCATAAGCGATCACTACCTGCTCAAACTGTTCAGCATCAAGATGGAATAACGACTCCTCTAATTGCCTTTTAACCACTTCAAAATGATGTCCTGCTTCTCTTTCCTCCAGCACTTCACCACAGCAGAAGATCGGCCTGATGTTATTTCTTATTGCAGCATCCAATTTTTTTGCCAGTGATAGATGATCTTCTCCATACTGTTTTCTTCTTTCCGAATGGCCTATAATGCAATATTCCACATCCATCGAATTCAGCATAGGTCCTGAAATTTCTCCGGTATAAGCCCCGGAATCATTTTCATTCATGTTCTGGGCGCCAACACTGAAAACTGAATCTTCGGCAATATCTGTGGCCATTTCAAGATAGACATAGGGTGGACAAAGGATCACGTCCTGGTGAAAAATGTCCATCGTTTCAAGCTTATCAGCAATTCCCGCAATCAATTCTTCGGCTTCCGGAAATGACATATTCATTTTCCAATTACCGGCTACAATTTTTCTTCTCATTTTGCAACTTTTAATTTTAATTTCAACCTGAATTCTTCGGCTAAACTACGATTTGTCCGTATGTTCTCCAATAAATAAACTCCATCCCCTGGCTTCTTATTGCACCCTCACTCTCGGATCCAGCATCCCATAGACAACGTCTACCAGAATATTAATTATTACGAGGATAATAGAAATGAAAAGCACGGCTCCCATGAGTACAGGGAAATCGTACTTTTCAAGCGCATTAACGATGACCAATCCGATGCCTTTCCAATCGAAGATGTATTCAATGAAAACCGCTCCGGCAAGCAGTGACGCCAGCCATCCCGAAATAGCGGTGACTACAGGATTCATGGCATTCCGAAGGGCGTGTCGCATGAGGATTCGGAATTTACTTAACCCTTTGGCTCTTGCTGTCCGGATATAATCTTGTGAAAGCACTTCCAGCAGCGAATTCCGGGTCAGCTCAACCACGATGGCAAGCGGACGGATGCCGAGCGTGAAGGCAGGAAGGATAAGGTTTTTCAGATCAAGGTACTCTCCTCTTCCAAAATCATCCACTGAAAAAAGACTCCCTGCCATATTCAACCCTGTATATTTCCCCAGAAGAAAAGCAAAAATCCAGGACACAAGAATAGCCGCAAAGAAAGAAGGCAGCGACATTCCCAATACAGAAAAGACCAGGGATATCCTATCAATAAAACCATTTTTGTGGACCGCACAGATAATTCCGATAATAATCCCGAAAAAAATAGCAAATGACATCGCTACTAAAGCGAGGATAATGGTATTGATAAAACCTTCCACCAAAATCTCGCTCACCTGTTTTTTCGACTGGTAGGACCTGCGAAGGTAAGGCACTTTCAAAACCAAGATAGCATTTTTAGAAACAGGAACCAGCCTTACAACGGAAATATATTTTAAAGGATCAAGGTACCAGTAGCTTGAGGTATTAACATAGTTGTGAACAGATAGCGGAGAAAGATCGTTGAGGTAATTAAAAAACTGTGTCAGCAGTGGTTTGTCCCTTCCAAGGTCCCTGTTGATGGCTTCAACAGAAGTGATGTCTGCTCTCTGGCCCAGCATCATTCTCGCCGGGTCACCAGGAAGAACGTTGAATAAAAAGAAATTGATCACGATCACTCCGATGAGCACCAGAAATCCATAGAAAAGCCGTTTCAAAAAAAATTGCCCCATTCACCTTCCCTTATAACCTGCCGGATGCCATTATGGATTCCTGAACTTCTCAATCACCTTATCATAGGATGGAAAATTGCGAAACGGCCATTTGGCAAGGACAACCCCATCGCGGATCAGGATGAGACCTGGATTGGATCTTACCATTATCTTCAATACAATGTCATCGGCATTATAAAAAGTGAAGCCAGTCCCATTGGCCATCCTGAATTTTTTAATTTCCCCGGGAAGTGAACTGGTAAGGCAAATAAAAGAGTAACCGTCCTTCACGGCACGTTTGTAAAAAGGCAGAATTTTGTTAAATGCACGCGTATTGGTCTTCGCAAGATCATAGGCTACGAGGATAAACTGAAGATCGGTATTATTCACAATGGAACCAGAAACATCCGCTCCATGTTCATCTTCTATTCTTAAAGCCAGCGCCTGGCCTTTTGAAAGATCTACTGCACGCTGACTTTTGAAAACCCATTGTGACATCCAGACTGAATCATTCCAGGGATAATCAGGGGTCATGTATTCCCTCTCTTCACCGGTGATTTTGTTTTTATATGTCACATAAAATTTCTGGGGTGTGGCCGGGATATTAATTTTATTTCCCACTTTCCAATCCATAAAATCAATAAGCGGCAAATGCCTGTAACAATAAACGGATATGCCCATAAATGCAAGCCCGAAGATTAACAGGAAAATCTTCTGAGCCCAGTCCGGCGCCCAGTTCTTGAATTTCTTTCTTCCTGTGAAAAGAGGAATAACAAAGATCATCAGAATAACGTTCTTCAGGAAAGTCTGAAGGTTTGTCAACTTGATTGCATCCCCGAAACACCCGCAATCGGGAACAAGGTTGAAGATCGCATCAAAAAGGGTCAGGCAGGTAAAGAAGATCATCATCCCGAGCAAGGCCCACGCAAACCCTTTAATCCAAAGGTTAAAAAGCAGGGAGATCCCAATCGTGAATTCAAGGGCACATAAGAAAATCGTTAAATAAAGTGCAAACGGAATCGCCCAGTGCATGCCGAAGACATGGAAA
>CAZUYY010000131.1:0-1896 GCA_964624935.1 uncultured Prolixibacteraceae bacterium | reverse complement strand
TCGATTCCTTTTACGAAACCGGAGAAAATAAATATACATCCCACAAAAACACGACTGACATTTCGAAAAATCTTCATTGTATTGACAGGGTTTATTGATTAATATCCCGCGCCACCCTTTCTCATATTATTTTAAGAAAAGCAGCGAATGCAAATAAGTTATTCTTCAAGTTTTATCAATGCGAAAATCGAATAATTAATGATATCCTGATAGTTGGCGTCGATCCCTTCCGAGATAAATGTCCTTCCCATATTATCTTCGATCTGTTTTATGCGCATCAACTTCATCAGGATAATATCGGTGAATGAACTTAATCGCATTTCTTTCCATACTTCATCGTAATCATGGTTTTTATTCATCATGAGATCACGGGCGCCATAGATGTGTTTATTGTAAAGTTTTTCTGCTTCTTCCATGGATAGATTCTGTTCTCCATTTTCCCCAAGTTCAATCTGGATAAGGGCTATAACTGAATAGTTGACAATACCAATATATTCGGGGATCACCCCTTCATCCACTTTCCGGATACCTTTTGATTCAATGTTGCGAATGCGGTTAGCTTTAATAAATATTTGATCAGTTAGTGAAGGGATCCGTAAAATTCTCCAGGAACTGCCATAATCCTTCATCTTGGTCAGAAAGATATAACGGCATTTCTGGATGATTGTTTCAAATTTTTGTTCAGTTTTTCCGGTGTCAGTCATTAGTTCAGGGTTCCGTCAATTATTATTGGTGTTAAAGGTAAGAACTATTTGAATTTTGATAGTACTTTTGAATTTACTTTTTAAGAAATTTCTTTTTGGTTGTTGGGTATTGGGTGTTGGGTATTGGAGGATGGAGGATGGAGGGCAGAAGGCAGAGGACAGAGGGCAGAGGACAGAGATCTGAGATATAATTACTGACTGACGACTTTATAAACTTTATAACTTTATGAACTTTTAACTGATATTGCATGGTGAAAGATCTCAACGCTTCTTCTTTTATTTTTAAGTATGACGGCAAGACGATAAACCTTGCTAAGCCGGTTGTAATGGGGATTTTGAACATCACACCGGATTCTTTTTACGATGGAGGGTCATATTTAAACATTATCGACCAGTTGAGACAGGTCGATAAGATGATCACTGAAGGGGCAGCCATCATCGATATTGGGGCCATGTCGACGCGGCCCGGAGCGAATCCCGTGACCCAGGATGAGGAGATAGACCGGTTGTTGCCCTCACTTATAGCCATCCGTGGACATTTTAGTGAGATTATCCTTTCAATAGACACTTACCGGTCAGCAGTGGCCAAGGCCGCCATCGATCACGGCGCAACGATGATCAATGATATTTATGGAGGAAGGTTTGACAATGAAATGTTTAATCTTGTTGCCTATCATCAGATTCCTTATATCCTGATGCACATGCAGGGAACGCCTGACACTATGCAAATCAACCCTCATTACAAGGATGTATTCATTGAGGTGAATGATTTTTTCCGTTCAAGGATCGATCTTCTTCCCAAAGGATTTGATCAGGTGATTCTCGATCCGGGATTTGGTTTCGGAAAAACAGTCGGGAATAATTTCGAGTTGCTTCACCATTTTGAGTCGTTCCGCTCATTTGGGTTTCCCCTGCTGGCCGGTTTATCACGCAAATCCATGATCACCCGTGTTTTGCAGATCAAGCACCAGGAAGCGCTGAACGGAACAACAGTCCTGAATACGATCGCCCTCCTTAAAGGTGCAAATATTTTACGTGTTCACAATGTGAAGGAAACAGTGGAAGCTATCAGGTTAGTCGAAGCCTACCGGAGCTGAAACAGGAATGCAGGAATGCAGGATTTTTGTTAATTTTGCCGGGAATCATCATTTATTGTTCCAGAATATCATTTATAGTTAAATATTTTGATTCT
>CAZUYY010000130.1:0-7102 GCA_964624935.1 uncultured Prolixibacteraceae bacterium | reverse complement strand
AACTTTTTGAATGACTATTAGTTACATTGATTTTTTTATTACTTTTACAGTCGGAATAATATGTTTTAAATCCGATAGCTATGAAATTTGACGAATTCAAGGAAAAACACAAACTACTCGTTACTTACAAATACACCTGGGCTCCGATTGATAAAGGTTATAATAACCGTACCCTTTATGTTAATGTGGGAGATTGCACGATTAAAGAGAAGGCGGTTTCACAGGAAATGAAAGATAAATTTATCGGAGGGAAGGGTTTTGATCTGAGGCTTTTATGGGATGCCACCTACCCAAGTACAAAATGGAATGATCCGGAAAATGAGATCGTCATTTCCGGTGGTCCCTGTTGCGGTATTACTCAATATTCGGGTGCAGGGAAAGCTATTTGTTGCGCCATTAGTCCACAAACAGATATTGTTGTCGACTCCAATGTTGGAGGCTTTTTTGGTCCTTTTCTGAAATTCTGCGGGTTTGATGCATTTGAATTACAGGGAAAATCAGACCGGGAAGTCCTGGTGTTATTAGACGAAGAACGTGAAGTTGTTGAGATCTATGAAGCGGGGGATCTTCCTTCCGACAGTCATATTCTAGGAGAAATACTTCATGAGACCTTTGCAAAGGAAGATAATGAGAAGGACAAGATAAATGTAGCAGTAGTTGCCGCAGGTACAGCAGCCGAGCATTCACTTATCGGAATGCTGAATTTCACCTTCTATGATATGAAACGCAAGCTGGTCAGGTTGAAACAGGCTGGCAGGGGTGGCATAGGAACAGTTTTGCGTGATAAAAAAGTAAAAGCACTGGTAGCAAAAGTGAAATCCATCGGAGGAAACCGGAACAACGTGGTAAACCTGGAAGCCATCCAGGAACGAGGGCGCCGCTTCAACAAAGAGATGCGCGAACTTGATGATAAACAATGCGAGATGCGTTCAAAAGGAACCGCCCACCTTACTCTGATCATGAACGACTATGACCTTTTACCGGTCAATAATTTCCGCTTTGGAAGCCATCCGGATGCTGTGAAGATAAAAGGGGATGTATGGAAATCGTACTTTACTCAAAATGTACCGGATGGGTGCTGGATCGGTTGCAACATGTCCTGTGCTAAAGGTGTGGATAATTACGAACTTCGCACCGGTCCATATAAAGGAAATAAGGTAATCGTTGACGGACCCGAATATGAGACGACTTCGTCATTGGGATCCATTGCAGGGATTTTTAACCCGGAATTCACTATAGAAGCTAACTTTTACTGTGACACTTATGGTATCTGTACTATTAGTTGGGGAACCATCCTGGGTTTCGTCATGGAATGTTATGAAGCCGGCATCCTGAATGATGAACGCACGGGAGGACTAAAACTTAATTTTGGGAATGCCGATGCAGCTATGAATCTCCTGCACCAGGTATCAAAAGGAGAAGGATTTGGCATCACTGCCGGGCAGGGAGTCAGAAAAATGAAACAAATTTTTGCAAAGAATGGCTGGGGAGACCCGAAGTTTTTGCAGGACATTGGAATGGAAAACAAAGGTCTTGAGTATTCACAGTATGTTTCAAAAGAATCACTTGCCCAGCAGGGCGGGTATGCAATGACGAATAAAGGCCCCCAGCATGATGAAGCATGGCTGATCTTTATGGATATGGTAAACAACCAGATACCTACATTTGAAAAGAAAGCAGAAGCACTTCATTATTTCCCAATGTTCCGGACATGGTTTGGCCTTGCCGGATTCTGCAAACTTCCCTGGAATGATGTTGAACCCGAAGACAATCCCAAATCTTCCGAACCTGCAAAAGTTCCTGAGCACGTCGACAATTATGTGACTATTTTTAATGCTGTTACAGGCAAGAACATAGATAAGACAGAATTGATAAGGCAATCAGAACGGGTTTATAACTTTCAGCGGATCTTCAATATTCGCAGGGGCTATGGAATGCGCCAGCATGATGCTCAGCCTTATCGTGCCTGCGGACCAGTAACAAAAGAAGAATACGAATCTCGCGCTGAACGATACGACAAACAACTTTTGGAGAAGATTAACTTCGTTCCTGCAGGCAAAACAACAGAAGAGAAGATGGCAGTGTTGCGGAGATACCGGGAAGGACAGTACGAGAAACTGCTGGATGCCGTTTATGAGCGTCGCGGATGGAATAAGAATGGCGTTCCAAAAATTGAGCACCTGAAGGATCTCGGCATGGATCTGCCGGAGCTGATTGAAACCGTTGCACCTTATCAAATAGATGGCGAAATCGTGACGCGTAACGCGTGATGCGAAAATCGTAAATGGTGAATAATGAAGGGTAAGAGGTAAAAGGTGAAAAGTGAGGGGGTGAAAGATAAGAAGATGTGGAAAATTATTTTTTTTGTAATTTGGTGGTCAAAGAATTGATTAAAAATTCATCAAAAAACAAAATCATGAAGGAAATTGCAGAAAATACTAATCTAATCGCATACTGCGGTCTATATTGTGGAGCGTGTAAAGCTTATTTGAAAGAGAAATGTCCGGGGTGCCATGAAAATTCAAAGGCTTCCTGGTGTAAAGTTCGTTCCTGCAACATTGAGCTTGGGTATAAAAGCTGTGCGGATTGTACTGAATTTACCGATCCCGGGGAATGTAAAAAATTCAATAATTTCATCTCCAAGATCTTTGCCTTGCTCTTAGGTTCTGACCGCCCTGCATGTATTGGTAAGATCAAAGCATCAGGCTATGAAGAATTTGCTCATTTTATGACTGGGAATCGCCTGCAAACAATAAAAAGGAACTAAAGTTGGCAGAGCGACCGCAATTGGCGCCCGTACATTAGTTAGTCAGGGGTGAAGGGCGACCGCAAGGGTCGCCCGTACATTTTCCGTATTCGGCAGTTTATGAATTGCCCCAAACGCTATTTCGCCGAATGGCATTTATCTTCCTTCATAAAAGGATAGGTAAATTCATCCGGAGGAATAAGGGTTTCTTTTATTGTCCTCGGGCTGGTCCAGCGTAAAAGGTTCAGGAAACTTCCGGATTTATCATTTGTGCCTGAACCACGGGCTCCTCCAAAAGGCTGTTGTCCAACCACGGCGCCGGTAGGTTTATCATTAAAGTAAATGTTTCCTACAGCGTACCTGAGAATACGGCAGGCATGATTCAGGGCATCCCTATCCCTCGCAAAGACTGATCCAGTTAAGGCATATGGTGAGGTTTGGTCGCAAATCTTTAGTGTTTCTTCAAAATCTTTATCCTTATAGATATAGATGGTCATCACCGGACCGAAAATCTCTTCTTCCATGGTTTTAAAATGAGGATCTTTTGTCAGGATCACCGTAGGATCAACAAAATATCCTTTTGTTTTATCCCCATTCCCTCCAAAGATCACTTCCGCATCCTTAGATTTTTTAGTATAATCAATATAGCTCATGATGTTATCGAACGATTTCTCATCAATAACGGCATTCATAAAATGGCTGAACTCAATGACATCGCCTACAGTGATCCGGGAAATCATCTCACCCATGCGGGATTTAATATCATTCCACAACGATTCAGGGATATAGGAGCGGGAAGCAGCGGAACATTTTTGACCCTGATATTCAAATGCACCTCTTACAATGGCAACGGCCACTTCCTGCGGATTGGCAGAAGGATGGACAAAAATGAAGTCTTTTCCGCCGGTTTCGCCTACTATCCTTGGATAGGACCTGTAATTCTGCATATTCTCAGCAATGGATCTCCATATTCCATTAAAGGTCCCGGTTGATCCGGTAAAATGAATGCCGGTGAAATCACGATGTCCTAAAACGGGTTTACTAATCAGGCTTCCTGATCCCGGAAGAAAGTTGATCACTCCATCAGGAACACCGGCTTCCTGATAGATCTTCATGAGGTAATAATTGGATAATAGGCTGGTGGAAGAGGGTTTCCAAACGACCGTATTGCCCATCACTACTGGAGCCATGTTCAAGTTGGAGCCAATGGCTGTAAAATTAAAAGGAGAAACTGTAAAGATAAATCCTTCCAGTGGGCGATATTCTGTACGATTTATGACGCCAGACTGTGATGTAGGTTGAAGCTTGTATATCTCAGAAGTAAAATAAGCATTGTAGCGAAGAAAGTCAACGGTCTTACAGGTAGCGTCAATCTCAGCCTGGTAGGCATTCTTTCCCTGGCCAAGCATAGTAGAGGCATTCATAACAAACCGGTATTTTTTTGCTATCAGATCTGCAATCTTCAGACTTATTGAAACCCTGTCGACCCATGAAAGGGTTGCCCATTCCCTATGAACTTTAAGAGCTGCATCAATGGCCATTTTCACTTCTTTCTCTCCTGCCAAGTGATAGTCAGCAAGTACATGCTGATGATCATGAGGCATAATGACCTTCCCTGTTTTTCCTGTCCTGACTTCCTTCCCATCGATGATTAGGGGAATGTCAATCACCTCATTGCTCATGCGGTTAAGTTCTGCATTCAGAGCTTTCCTTTCCTTACAACCCGGAGCATAATCCATAGCATGTTCATTGACCGGGCGCTCCATATTAAAAATCGCATTATTCATAGATTCAAATTTTTTAAGTGCAATTGCATTAATTCGAAAAGAAATGTTTTTATTTCTGTTCCATGCCGTTCACATATTCTTTCTTTCGGGTCTTTAGGAAAAAAGAGGCAATCACAAGAATTAAAGAAAGAATGCCCATAACCAGAAAGGCATAACCGAATCCGGCTACTCCTTTATCGACTGAAGAGGTCATTGCACCTACCAGCGCAGAGCCAGTCAATTGTCCGATACTGATAAAGATAAGAAGGACGGCTTGTGTTGATGCGCGTTCATTAAGCGATACTTCATTCAACATGATATAGCTTAACGAAGCCCGGATAGCAAGTCCCAGGCCGAGTAACCCTTCGGCGCAATAAAAATATGTGAGGTTCTTCAACACAACACTTAATAAAAATAATGCAATGGTAGCTATCGCAAGGCCAGTGAAGATAATGATCCTTGAGCCAATTTTATCGACCAGTTTTCCCCCAATCGGTGAACCTATAGCGGCTGCAATGACCACCGGAAGCAGCATAAAACTTGCCCGTGAAGGTTCGACACCAAATAGTGTAACCGCCAATTTTGGCAGAAAGACAATGGAAGATTGAAATAGCCCAAGTCCGACAGCAATAAACCCGACCAGCAGGACTTGGCGGGATTTAAATAATTTCACATCCAATACAGGATTTTCGGTCACTCTTTCAAGCATCACTAAAATCGGTGTAAGGATGACTGAAATGAGCAAGAGTAATAAAACAGGGAAAGTCGTTATACTTTCCACCAAATGATCTGTATGTATGTTGTTTACAGCCATTGAATAAGCGGCCAGGATGATTCCCATTAAAATAACCCCAGGAAAATCAAATTTTATCTGTTGTTCCATTCTTTTGGATGGAAGAATAAAATAACCCCAAAAAACAAGGAGGATAACAACAGGAATATTGATAAGGAAGAGGGTATTCCAGTTGAAATACATCAACACGAATCCGGCAATGAAGGGGCCAAGAATAAAGGCGATTGCAAAAACAGCGCCAAGGAGTCCGAGGGCACGACCACGTTTTTCTACTGGGAATACATCTCCTATTACCGCTGCAGCAACCGGAAAAATCCCACTGGAACCAAAGCCCTGGATCCCACGACCGATGAGGAGAATAGTGATCGCATGTGAGGAAGATACAAATAGTGATCCAATTCCAAATAATATGGCAGAGAAAAGATATATCCACCGCCTTCCAAAGAAATCGGAAAGCTTTGCCATCAGAGATATCCCGACCAGGTTGAAGAGAACATAAATGGAAAATATCCAGGAAAGATCCCGTTGATCCATTAAAATCGTTTTTTCGATCGAAGGAATTGCTGGTCCAACAATTGAGATATCCAAAGCACCCATAAGGACACCAATGAAAAGTAGTACAAGGATTTGGCTATTTGATTTCGAGTTCATATTTCAAAAGTTGCTATTTATAATGAATCTACAAAAGTAATAAAATCTCAACAAATTCAACAAATAAATGACCCCAGCCCTTAATCCCCTCTCTCAAGAGGGAGGGGGAATGAGCCAACCCCCTGACCTCAAAAAAAGATAAAGCCTGGATATGCTAAAAACAGCTTATCGAAAAAACTTTACCTTTGCGTAAAGATCATAGACCGTGGAAAAAACATTCAGCAATAGTTTATCTGATATTCAGCTTCATTACAAAATATGGATGTCGGATAAAGATAACAAAGGGATCCTTGGTGATGGGAAATGGCAGATTCTGAAACTGATTGAAAATAAAGGATCAATAAAAGCTGCCTGCGATGAACTCGGTTACACCTATCGCAGGACCTGGGGAAACCTTAAAAAGATTGAACAGTTTTTCGGTTTCCCGCTTTTGGAAAAACAACGTGGAGGAAGTGACGGCGGTCGTACGCTGCTTACTGCCCAAGGAAAAAAGTTAGTGAAAGCGTTTGATAATTTTCATTCCTCAGTGGACGCTGTAATAGTGGAAGGATTTGAGAAATTCGTTTTGGACTTGAGTGATTAATTGATAATTGACAATTGATAATTATTACACTGCAAGAATTGCGATATGGTAAAAAAAATTACTCTAGTTTTAATTTTAGTTATTACATTTTTTAGTATGAACGCTCAACAAAAAAACAATGCTATCTCCGGTGATCTGATCATTTTCCATGCCGGAAGTCTTTCTATGCCTTTTAAGGAAATTGCATCAGAATTCAATAAATTGTATCCGAATGTGAATGTACTGATGGAAGCTGCTGGAAGCGTTGCTTCAGCACGCAAGATAACCGAGCTCAACAGGCCTTGCGATATTCTAGCTTCTGCCGATTACGGAGTAATCGATAACATGTTGATACCAAAATATGCAGACTGGAATATCAAGTTTGCAAGTAATGAACTTTCAATCGTTTACCAGGAGAAATCCCGCTTTGCCACTCAGATCAATTTTAAAAACTGGTATGATATACTGATGAAAAAAGAAGTTGCTTTTGGACGTTCCGATCCCAATGCCGATCCTTGTGGTTACCGCACTATTTTGTCACTTGAACTGGCTGAGAAATATTATAAAAAGCCGGGACTTGCCAA
>CAZUYY010000129.1:0-7118 GCA_964624935.1 uncultured Prolixibacteraceae bacterium | reverse complement strand
TCTCTGGTTACGATCAGAAATCCATGCGGAGCAATTGTTACACAAGGAAAAGTTTTTATGGAAGAACCATATTCAAAACTCCATCCACTAAGGTTCAATGGAAACAATGTTCGGTTATAGAGTTCAATATATTCACTTTCAGTCAGACCGTTTCCAGGATCCGGGTCGGCCATGATCTCATCTATAATGACATCCCATGTTTTTACCTGATAAATGCTGTCAGTTTTGATAATTCCTGTATAAAAATCGTCGAAAAAGAATTTAGTCGAATTGCTTGTAGTATATTGACAGTAAATGCCAAACCATGAAGTGGAAAGAATACCAGTGTCAACACAATGTCCTTCTTCTATAAAATTCATTCCACCTGAATTATCCGCATAAAGCGTCCACATTCCTGAGGAATCATGGATCATCTTAAATCGTAAAACATTGTTAGAATGGTTTGTGCAGCATGAATTAGCCTTGAAAAGCTTTTCAGTTTGTTGCCCGGTTTGTTTACAGAAGTAAATACTGTCGTTGCTTCCACCGATTTGAAGAAAATAACCATTAACAAGGCCTTTAAGGTCAGCATTATCAGAAACAAGATAAACCCTTGCATAATTATTAGTCGATGTATTAAATGACAATTTCACCCAAAAGGACCATTCGGTTCTTTCTATCCTTGAGTTAGCAGTGACCAGCACAGAAAGGTCAGATCCCGATGCAATAAGATGAAGTTGTCCTGCGATGTTGACTTCGAACTTTCCAGTATCACCGATCCATTTAGGATTTTGCATGAAATCACCATCCGTGAAATTATCAATGAATTGGCCTCTTACATTCAATTCTGGTATCAAGAAGATCAGAATTATTAAATACTTTAACATCTCTTTTTTTCTCCTTAATCGGGTAAAATCGAAAAAGTAATACAGCACTTTTAATTTCTTCATTTACCTTTGTGCCGTAAAAAATACAGGGATTTATGAAAATAGCAGTCGTCGGTGCTACTGGTCTGGTGGGTCGTGAAATGCTTAAAGTTCTCGAAGAAAGGAATTTAGGTTCATTCAAGCTGCTTCCTGTTGCTTCTCAAAAATCGGCTGGAAAGACACTTATTTTTAAAGAAAAGGAATTTATTGTCCTTACACACGAACAGGCCATTACTGAAAAACCAGATATGGCAATTTTTTCTGCCGGGGGATCGACCTCTTTGGAATGGGCACCTCAATATGTTTCTGCTGGAGCAACCGTGATCGATAACTCGTCAGCCTGGAGAATGCATGAAGAAGTTCCGCTCGTGGTTCCGGAGATCAATGGAAATATCCTTACAAATCGGGATAAAATCATTGCAAACCCCAATTGTTCCACTATAGGTATTGTTGCGGCATTAGCCCCTTTGCATAGAAAATTCAGGATCAGACGGCTTGTGATCTCAACTTACCAATCGGTGACAGGAACAGGGATTAAAGCAGTGAGACAACTCGAAAACGAACGCAAGGGCATTACAGGGGAAATGGCCTATCCTTATCCAATCGACCTGAACCTCTTTCCTCATGGAGGTTATTTTCTTCCCAATGGATACACTTCTGAAGAGATAAAACTGGTAAACGAAACGCGTAAAATCCTTTCATCTCCCTCTTTACTGATTACCGGCACTGTGGTCCGGGTTCCGGTAACCGGGGGGCATTCTGCTTCAGTCAATGCTGAATTTGAATCAGCGATCAATCCTGACCAGGCAAGGGAACTCCTTGTCCGAACCGAAGGTATCGTAGTCCAGGATGACCCGGCAAACAACATTTATCCCATGCCCTTGTATGCCAGGGGAAAAGATGATGTCTTCGTCGGACGAATCCGTTTAGATGAATCACAGCCAAATACACTGAATCTATTTATTGTTACCGATAACCTCCGGAAAGGAGCCGCTACCAATGCCATCCAGATTGCCAAGTATCTCCTGGCCCACGACCTGATCAGGATAAACTAATCAAATTCACGATTCCTGAATCCTCACAATTAAAGTCAGTTCTTGAAGTACAAGAAAAATTTCAGGTGTTTTCATTGATAAATATCAATTAATTATTGATATTTATTCATTGATTTTTTATATTTGTCCAATTTATTTATAATTTTGTTTAGTTGTCTTTCTGATCAGTTTAGATCTGTTACCAATGGCGAAGTTTATCCAATCTCATAATTGTGTTGATTGCAATTGTAGGAATTCAATCTTCGGCACACTTTCTGCTGAGGAATTGGGGATGATGAATAACAATCGATATGAAGTCAGCTTTAAACCAGGGGAGATAATGTTTAAACAGGGAACTCCATCGACACATTTTTTATGCCTGACAAGGGGTTTAGCAAAGATTTACATCGAAGGATTTGGAAAAAACCTGATCATTTGTTTAGTGAGGCCTGTCGAATATATTTTAGGCCCCGGCATTTATGTTGACAACCGGCATCATTATTCTGCTTCAGCAGTTGAAGATTCTACTGCCTGCCTTGTGGACGTGAACACATTCAAACAGATGACACGCAGAAATCCCGACTTTGCTGATGAATTCATTCGGCGTATCAGTCTTATGACTATATTCAATTTTGAACAATTTATTAGTCTTACACAAAAACAAATGAACGGCCGGATTGCAGATGCTTTATTTTACCTCTCCGACCAAATATATGGCTGCAATCCTTTTGATATGACCATCTCACGTCAGGATCTTGCCGATCTTTCAGGTATGTCGAAAGAAAGTGCCATCCGTATCCTGAAAGAATTAAAAGATGAAGGGATCCTGACAGTTGAAGGGAATCATGTACACATATTAAACCCGCAACAATTAAAGAAAATCAGCGAAACAGGATAAGTGTATGCTGATCAGCTCATTAGTATGCTTGTTATTTCTTCAGGGAGAATAGTCCTGATACATGTGCAATTTCCTGATCTTCTGCAATCATGGCACGTTTTATCCAGTACAACGAAGATGGAGTTTTTCCCTAATGGCGCCCATCGTTCTGGAAATATAGGTCTCATTGGTGCATAAAGGCCGATGGCTTTTTTACCTAATGCTGCAGCAATATGTAATGGTCCTGTGCTGGCTGCAATCATTCCATCACAAGTGTTAATGAAAGAAAGGAGATCTGAAAGCGATTGTTTCCCGGTCATGTCATTTATCCTGTTCCGGTATTTAAACAAAAAATCTTTCATCAGTTCCCCTTCTTCTTTCGTGCCGGTTACAGAAATACGGAACTTATCTTCAGGGAGAAGGTCAATCAATTTTGAAAAATTAGCCAGTCCCCATTCCCGTGCACTACCTTTCGACTTGGGATGAAGAATCAGGTTAAACCGGTTCGGATCGGGTTGCAGAAAATTGGTCGAAGCAGGAATCTTTGTAAGACCATACATACAGGATATTTCTGATACCGTGTATTCCCTTGTGATACCTAATGGTTTAAGAAGCTTAAGGTTGAGTTGTGCCTCGTGGAGATTGGATTTTTTGCGGCTGTAATGAACAAGTTTATTGCAATATAACCATGAGTAATATCTGTGCGAAGTACCTATCCGTATAGGAATCTTGTTTTTTTTTGCCAATCTCTGAATAACTTTTACAGGAAAAACATGCAGGATGATATCAGCATTTAGTTTTTCATTCTCCATCTTCCATTTTCCATCCTCCATAATCCTATTGATTTCATCCCAGTCAATGAATTCATCAATATATTTACAGGCATCAATGATTGGCTTTGTATACGTTTTCCCAAGAAAAATAATTGTAGAATCCGGGAATTCCTGTTTCAGGATCCCAGCCATTGGCAGGGTCAGGATAACATCTCCAAGATTATCAGTACGGCTTATGATGATCCGTTTCACCCTTTGATAGCTTTAACACCCGGCAATTCTTTGCCTTCTATATATTCAAGCATAGCTCCACCGCCTGTTGAAACATAACTGATTTTATCTGCAAGATCATATTTATTAATGGCCGCAACCGAGTCGCCTCCTCCGATGAGTGAAAATGCCCCATTGTCAGTCGCTTTTGCAATTGCTTCTGCAATTTTCTTTGTCCCTTCTTCAAAATTATTCATCTCAAAGACTCCCATTGGACCGTTCCATAAAATAGTCGATGATTGTTCAATTACATGTTCAAACTTTTGCAATGTATTCGGGCCGATGTCGAGACCTATCCAAAGGTCCGGGATATCATAAGCGTTGCATATCTTTATGTTGGCATCGTTTGAAAAAGCATCAGCGATTATGGCATCTACGGGTAAATAAAGATTGACGCCCATCATTTTTGCCCCTTCCACAATGTTGCGGGAAATATCCAGGAGTTCTTCCTCCACGAGCGAATTTCCAATTTCCCCACCCATTGCTTTGATGAATGTAAACATCATCCCTCCTCCAATGATCAGATTGTCGACCTTATCCATCAGATGACTTATGACCTCAATCTTGCCGGAGACTTTAGCCCCGCCAAGAACCGCCGTAAAAGGATGCGTCGCTTCTTTTAGTACTTTGTCAAGATGGATGACCTCTTCCGCCATCACATATCCGAAACATTTGGCTTCGGGGAAATAATTGGCAATGATCGCCGTCGAGGCATGTGCACGGTGGGCTGTGCCGAATGCATCATTTACGTAAATATCGCCAAGTGAGGCCAGTTTCTTTGCAAAAGCGTCATCACCCTTTTCTTCTTCTTTGTAAAAGCGAAGGTTCTCAAGCAACAACACTTCTCCCGGTTTCAGTCCCGCCGCAAGATCTTTCGCTGATTGACCGATGCAATCATCGGCAAATTTCACTGTTTGCTTTAATTGCTCTGACAGGTATGGCAAGAGATGCTTAAGCGAGAATTTTTCTTCCGGTCCTCCTTTTGGACGGCCAAGATGCGACATAAGGATTACTGATCCTCCGTCATTCAGTATTTTCCTGATGGTGGGAAGCGTTGCATCAATCCTGTTTGTATCGGTGATCTGATAATTGCTGTCTAAAGGAACATTAAAATCCACACGGATCAATGCCTTCTTGTCCTTAAAATTAAAATTATCAATAGTTTGCATAAAGGTTCGTTATTTATAATCAAGACAAAATTAAAATTTTCGGACAGAAAACGGTAACAATTTTTAATTTTACCCTTGAATTAGCCGCATGAATAAAAAAGATCTTAACATAGTCCTCCTGCAATCTGACATCTTTTGGGAGAATAATGCGAAAAATCTTGCTCATTTTTCAGATCTGGTAAATAGCATCAAGGACCCGGTTGACCTGGTTGTTCTGCCCGAGATGTTCAGTACGGGTTTTACAACAAATTGCAGCAAATGTGCTGAAACCATGGATGGGCCGTCGATGCATTTTATGAAGGAAACAGCGAAGAAGATCAACAGTACTATTATTGGCAGCCTTTTAATAAATGAAGGGTCCGGCTTTTATAACCGCCTCATCTGTATGTTCCCCGATGGAATATTTCTGACCTATGATAAGCGCCACCTGTTCCGTCTCAGTGGGGAACATAAGGTTATGCGCAGCGGTAACCGTAAAATCATTGCTCAGATAGGCGATTGGCGTTTTCTCCCATTGGTTTGTTACGATCTTCGGTTTCCGGTTTGGAGCAGAAATTCTTATCAGAACGGGAAATATGAATACGATCTGCTCGTTTATCCATCTAACTGGCCACAAAGTAGAGCACAGGTATGGAAGTCATTACTGATTGCAAGGGCCATAGAAAACCAGGCTTATGTTCTGGGAGTGAACAGAATAGGCAATGACGGCTATGGCACCCGTCATGCAGGGCACTCCATGGTTATTGACCCGAAAGGTATCATTCTGATGGATGCTGGTGATAAAGAAGAAATTTTAAAAACAACCCTTTCACTGCAGGAGTTGAACCTGTTCAGGGAATCGTTTAAGATAGGCCTTGACTGGGACCGTTTTAGTATTGAATCTTGACTTATGAGGAAGCTATCCGTTGTTATCATTACCTATAATGAAGAAGGAAATATCCGTCGATGCATCAATTCCGTCAAAGATCTGGCGGATGAAATTTTGGTCGTAGATTCCTTTTCTGCCGATCATACGGTTGACATCTGCAATTCTTCAGGGTGCAAGGTCTTCTTGCATAAATTTGAAGGATATGGGCAACAGAAACAATTTGGCGTGGATCAGGCAAAGAATGACTGGATTTTTTCGTTGGATGCCGACGAAGAGGCTACGAGAAAATTAAGACAGGAAATTAAAGAATTACTTCAAAAAGAGGTAATCCCTCATGGGGGATATTATATTCCTTTCACTTTTTGTTATATGGGACGTGTTCTCAAGCATGTGGGAATTGGCAATCTTCGTTTGTTTAACCGTACCATGGGCAGATTCAAGATTGTAGCAGTCCATGAAAGCGTAGATGTTGACGGCTCTGTTGGTAAGCTTAAAGAGAAAGTCATTCATTATTCTTACCGGGATATTTCTCATCATCTTCAAAAAATTAACACGTACACTACTCAGGCAGCCCAAGGATATACTGCCCAGGGAAAGAAGTTCTCTAAAGTCTGGGTTTTCTTAAAATTTCCCATAAATTTTTTCATCTTTTATATCATCAGGTTGGGAATCATAAATGGTTATCCCGGTTTTTTATGGTCGTTCTTTGCAGCCTTTTATGGCTCACTGAAAGTGGCAAAAACTATTGAAATGCAGGAGAAAAAATGATGAATTACCTGCTCATTCCTTTGGCGATATTCGTCTGTGTCTTGTTATGGCTGATCCTGGAATTTGGAATTCTGATCCCAGCTCCCAAAGGACTTCGCATTTTACTGTACCATAAAATTTCAAATGGACATATCGATGGACTTACCATACCGGCAGAGAATCTGAAAAAACACTTTGACTTTATCCGGCGGAAAGGATATCAGACCCTGTCATTTACCGAACTTTCTGAAGCTGTCAAAATAGGTAAACCATTACCTAAACGGACTCTGATCCTTACATTTGATGATGCCTACCGGAACTTTATGGATTTCGCAGTCCCTTTATTAAAAACCTATGGATTTAAAGCCAGTGTATTTATTCCTGTTGGTTACATGGGTCAAACAAACAGCTGGGACAATGGATCTGATGCAATCCTTTCGGCAGGTGAGATTGGGGAATTGACAAATGCAGGGTT
>CAZUYY010000128.1:0-7127 GCA_964624935.1 uncultured Prolixibacteraceae bacterium | reverse complement strand
AATACTGAGATCAGACTGTCACCCGTGTTAGGATCCAGGGTTCCCGGACCTGCTATGATTGAATGTAAGGGAGGACAAGTGGCCTTAGTGGTTCCATTGTAACATTGGAAATTACCGTGTGGATAAGGTGCATTTGTATTCGTATCTAATCCGGCATATAAAGTGGGGTTTGTAAATGATCCATAGGTCCCTGTCCAGTTAGTAAAATTTCCAAGGTTGAAATTGGAATTAGGACACGTTGAAATTAATGTCTGCCCATTCAAAATACCGGAAAATATAACGCTGAAGGAAAAACATATTAGAAGAGAATAGATGTTCTTCATGTTTTTTTCTTTTGAAAAATAGTTATAACAAAAATAAAATGATCGATAAAAATTCCCGGAGATTTAAGATGTTCATGATTTGATTTTTATCCATTGTTAGTTGTGAAAAAGTTTGAACGTTCTCAAACAGAATTTTTTACCGTGTAAAGATAAAAAAGAAATTCATGCAAAATACAACGGATTGGCTATATCTTTTTTGAGGTGTCGGAAAAAGAGAGTAACAAAGTAACAGAGTGACAGAGTTGATAAGGAATACTTCTTTGTGATCTTTGTGCATTCTCTGTGTTCTTGGTGGTTAAAAAAAATTATTTTATCTTTAACTTTTCTGTTAAGATCTCTAATCTGCCATCACCTCAAAATAAGAGTTAGCCAAAATATGTTTGCAATAAAACACAGACAACAATCTTTCAAAAAGTTGTTCACAGAAGAAAAAAATAGTTAGCCCCTCCGAAAACTAATTTTAATTTAATCTTCCTTCAAAAATCGTTGATCGATATTCGATTACTCAATAACTCCCCTCCCTCTTGGGGGAGGGGCCGGGGGAGGGGTCATCAATCTTTGATACACCTCAAATTAAAGGCATGCGTCCGGCTGCCGGGATAATAAGATACACTGGGATTAAACATATTCATGCCATGGGCCCAGGCTTTATTCGTGCCTTCTGAAGTGGATGACCAGAACATCACCGCAAAATTACTGAAGTTCCAGTTTTCATTGTTGAAGCGGGTGCCGCTCAGCAAAGCATTGAATCCTGAATAACCCGTGTACTTCAAAGGAGATCCTGCAAAGCCATTACTGACATAAAAGTTAAACAACGTTGTCCATTCATTTTCTGTGGGTACATGCCAGCCGGGAGGACAGAAACCCTGTTCAGCAGGGGCGTTAGTATATTGCATCATTTCATCCCACTGGTACAATCCGCCATAAGAAACACAGTTCGCCGGGTCGTCGTTGAAACAGTATTTCTCGGGGACACAATTATCCCGCTGCATCAGGGTTGAAGATATAACGGTCCCGTAATTCAGATTTGCTGCCATCCAGCATTGGGTGCCAATTTTCACCGTAGGATATTGCGTATTATCACGAATGTCGGTCATCATATTTTCACATGTGAATACCGGTGGATTGACAACGCTTATTATCTGAGTTGCATTGGCAGTACATCCCCATGTATTTATATAAGAATAGGTGATGGTATGATTCCCAACTCCGACCGATGGATAGAAAATACCGAGGGTCACTCCTGATCCCGAATATGTGCCTCCGATGGGCAAGCCTCCTTTAAGTTTGAAAGGTTGCGCAGCGGTGGTGGTGACGGCATCGTTGCAAATCGTATATGTGACGGAAGGCAGTGGATTAACTGTTACTACCACAGAATTTGGTGTTCCCGGACAACTGTTGAACGAGGGAGAGATGGTATAGGTCACGGTACCCGGACCCGTTCCGCTGTTGGTAAGCGTCTGGGCGATTAATGAAGTGTTTCCCGGCCCAAAACCGCTTATATTACCCGAACTTCCTGTACCGTTCCACGTAAAAGTCGCTCCTGCAACATGAGATAAAATCGAAATGTTGCTGGTACTCCCGGAACAGATTGCCTGACCGTTTGGATTAAAATAAACATCGGCTACCGGATCAACCGTAACGATATAATGTGCTACCGGTCCATCGCAGCCGTTAAGGCTTGGTGTTACGGCATAGTTGACAGTCTCAATAGAAAATCCTGAATTGATGAGTGTCTGTGAAATAACCGGCCCTCCTGAAGTGCTGAACCCGCTTACATTCCCCGAACTTCCCGTAGCCGTCCAGGTGAATGTGGTTCCCGGTAATGAAGCAAGCAATACAATGTTGGTGGTGCCGTTTGAACAAATTGTCGAATTTGATGCGTTGGTTATTGAAGGTCTGGGATTCACGGTTACATTCAGAACAGTCGGGTTTCCTGCGGCGCAGCCTGTTCCCAGGGAATAATTCACACTGACCGTCTGTGCTCCGGCCGTAGTCCACAAAACAGTAACTGAATTGTCGCTTGAACTTCCACCTGCTGTTATGGTTCCCCCCGCTGAGACCAGCCAAACGTAATTATTCATCCCTGCGTCAGTTGTATAAGTTGTTGAAACACCAGAACATATAGTACTCAACCCATTCAGAGCCGGAACCGGTAAAGTATTTACGGTGACCGTCAGACTTGAAGGAAGGGCTGCTGTACAGTTGTTTGCATCAGAATAGTTTACGGTAATTGTTTTTGCTCCGGTTGTGCTCCAGAGAACATTAATACTGCTGGTGCCTGCACCGGAAGTGATGGCTCCTCCGGATGAAACCGTCCAAAGGTAATTTGTCATGCCTGCATCGGTGGTATAAGTACCAGTACTGTTCAGGCAAACGGAAACCGGCCCGGAAATAGTTGGCACAGGCAAAGGATTAACAGTAACAGAATAAACGGTCGGGGCTAATGCAGTACAACCATTCGCATCATTGAAGTTGACTGATACAGTCTGATTTCCTGCCGAATTCCAGGTAACAGTCACCGTATTATCGGTTGTTGTTCCGCCTGAGGTTATTGTTCCTCCTGCTGAAATGGTCCACATGTAGTTCGTCATCCCGGACTGTGAACTGTAAATCACCCCAGGGGTTCCTGCACAAATTACATTGGTGCCGGTAATAGCCGGTATGGGCAAGCCATGAACCGTTAAATTTTTAATGGTTGGTGTTGATGCCGCACAACCGGCTCCGTTTAAATAATTCACACTGACGCTCTGTCCACCCACAACGCTCCATAACACTGTGACGGACGCATCAGTAGTGCTTCCACCGGCAGTGATGGTGCCGCCTGCCGAAACGAGCCAGATATAATTGTTCATTCCGGAATCGGTAGTGTATGTGGTAGTCGATCCTTCACAGACACTGGAAAGGCCGTTAAGACCGGGAACCGGTAAGGCATTCACGGTGACATTGAAGGAAGAAGGTGTGGCAGCAGTGCATCCGTTGGCATCAGTATAATTGAGTGTAACGTTTTGCGGGCCACTTGCAATCCAGAGAACAGTGATGCTGTTTGTTCCGCCACCGGATATAATGGTGCCGCCGGAAGAAACATTCCAGGTATAGCTGCTCATTCCGGCTGCAGTTGTATAGGTTCCGGTCGTATTCAGGCATCTTGGATTATCTCCTGAAATCAGAGGAACAGGAAGAACGTTAACCGTAACCGGGTAAACAGTGGGTGCGAGTGCCGTACAGGTATTTGCATCGACATAGTTTAGGCTGACCGTCTGAGGCCCTGGTGTATTCCATGTAACAGTGACCGTATTATCTGTTGCCGATCCTCCTGCAGTGATGGTACCTCCTGCAGAAACGTTCCACTGGTAATTGGTCATCCCCGCCAGGGTGGAATAAATATTTCCGGTAGATCCGGCACAAGCTGCCGATGGCCCACCAATGGCAGGAACCGGCAAGGCATGAACTGTAACTGAATAATTCGTAGCACTGGCTGCAGTACAATGTGTAATCGGGTAGGAATAATTTACGCCTATGGAATAGGTCCCTACTGTATTCCAGGTGAGAGTAACGCTGTTATCAAGTGTGGTTCCACCTGCTGTAACAGTTGCCTGCACAGGAATAGTCCAGATGTAGTTTGATTCACCGGGTTGAGTCGTATAAACATTACCCTGAATATTAAGACAGACCGAGTTCTCGCCAGTGGTAAAGGAGGGAGTTGGCGTAGGATTAACTGTGACCGAACTCGTGGTTGTATTTGTACAACTATCTGTGGAATGTGCAGTAAGAGATACATTATAAGTATTTCCGATAGCAAAAACATGAAGAGGATTCTGTACATGCGAGACAGGGCTTCCGTCACCAAAATTCCAATCCCAGGCAACAATCTGGTTCTGACTGCAAGTACTCTGGTCGGTGAATTGCATTCCCTGACCGGCGCATGCGCTGTCATGTGTAAAAGCCGCAACAACATTGGTAAAACCGATGACCTGTTCAATATTTGTAACCTGACAGCCATTTAAGGCAGTTACGGTCAAAGAAAAGATATTTCCTGTGACGGCTCCCTCTGCTGCAGTGATAGTGACGGGATTACCTGTATAGATAGGGGGATTTGAGGGACATGACGGACAATAGGGCCCTTGCCACTGATATTGAGTAAAACCCGGAGGGCCTGTCAAGGTTATCTCTCCTGATCCTTCACATCCGGACACCTGAATCGTCATCGAACCACAGTATGCAGAAATATAGGCATACCCCGGGTGAGCTGTAAAAGCACATCCATGAACCATAAATACCACATCAAGAAGTTGTCCGGTTGTTATTCCGCTTAATCCGCTCAAATCAATCCCGATAGTACTCCAGTCTTGCCAATAAAAGTTGAGAGGTGCTCCTGTCTGATTCCAGAGTGTATAACCATGGCCCGGCCAGAGATCATAAAAGCCACAAGTCGGATCAATTGTGTCACCGGTCAGGTGATCTAAAATTACAAAAGTAAACCTGGGTCTCCTGTTGGCCGTATTATGCGTTGGATCCTGGATATTGGATAAAACAACCGCACATCTGTAAATGAAAAAACTTTGACTGGGATTATAAGTTATTTGATAGGTTACCTGATCAATATAACCTCCTCCATTATTATTGCTACAAACCCTGTTTCCAATCAATGCAGAGTGAGCATCTCCGGGAAAAACCTTATTTAATGAGGAAATACACGGATCTGTCCCTGGATTCTGGATGCTAAAATGTCCTCCAACCGGTGTGTTATACCATGGTTGGCCAGGGTTAGAACAGGCAGGAGTAAAAGGCACATAACTGCCGGTACAGCGTGTTGACCCGGGAAGTGTGTCAGCACACCACTTTCCTGAACATCCTGACCAATTTGTAAATGATCCCAATGAAAAATCGGAATTTTGACATGCCGTTGCCGGTAATGTCAGACTATGAGATCCTTCTTCCATTGGGGAAAAAGATGCGCTATCTAACAGAGGTGGCGATTGAGAACATGTTGTGTCTTGTGCTTTAATATTGCTGGTGAAACAGAAAGAAAGCAGAAATACCGGGATAAAAAAGAAAACAGGGAGCAGGAAGTGCTTACTGTCAGGCTTTTTCATTTTAACTATTCTGGTTAATATCATCATAATCAAGAATTTAATCCCTGGCTTAATGAAAGGAAAGCATATGTTGATATAAATAGTTGTCCGTAAAAACACATAAAGATATTACATTTTTTGTCAAAATTGCAAATTCTTTTTCCTTTTTCAAATCTGATACCCGCAAGACATATTTCGTATATATAGGCAGACCTCATAAAAACGAAAAGGTTGTCTGTAAATTCAGATGTTCTGTACAACAAATACATTTGGCTTTGAGGCAAGACAAAAAATGTCAGTAAATACTTGATCCCAAATAAAAAAAAGTAAAATATTCTTTTCAATATGCCCGTTTTGTCTAAAGAATTCGTAAAATTACAAAAAATCTGTAATACAGACTCTTCTATGACAAACTTTAGGATTGAAAATGATCTCGTGGGAAGTAAAAATATCCGGGAAGATGCACTTTACGGCATTCATGCCTTGCGGGCGCAGGAAAATTTTCCTGATCAGACAAGATTTCCTGTTGAATGGTACAAATCAGCCGGATTGGTAAAACAGGCCTGTTATGAAACAGGTCTTGCCTATTTCGATGCTATCGCTGCAAAATATCCCGGAAAGGAATTTCCTTTCCGGATGATCCCAAGGGATATCCTTTCAGTTCTTATTGAAACGGCAAAGGAAATTTCAGACGGGAAATATTTTGACCATTTCATTGTACCAGCAATCTCCGGTGGTGCAGGTACCAGCATAAATATGAATATCAACGAGATCCTGGCCAATGCGGCTTTGGTTAAAATGGGCTACAGACCCGGAGATTACAGCCTCATTGACCCGGTGGAACATGCCAACATTTTCCAGTCAACCAATGACGTGATCCCAACGGCATTAAAGGTTGCCGTGATGAGATTGCTTTCCGAACTTGAATCTGCTGTAAATGAGGTAAGAGGGAAAATTGAAGAGAAAGAAAATGCTCACAGGAATGATCTGCGGATAGGTTATACCCAGATGCAGGAAGCCGTTCCTTCTTCCTTTGGAAAATTATTCAGCACATACAGTGAAGCGTTATCACGCGATTGGTGGCGTGTTTCCAAATGTTTTGAACGCATCAAGCTTGTAAACCTCGGAGGTGGTGCAACGGGATCAGGACTTGCCATTCCCCGGTTTTTCATCATGGAAGCAACCGCTCATCTTCAGAAACTATCCGGATTACCTCTTGCGCGAAGTGAAAATATGGCAGATGCGACTTCAAACCTGGATTCCTGGGTTGAAATTCATGCGACCCTTAAAGCACATGCGGTGAACCTGGAAAAGATGGTTTCCGATCTCCGTCTTCTGGCATCCGACCTGACAGGTAATAAAGAGGTTGACCTTCCGCAGAAACAAGCCGGCAGTTCCATTATGCCCGGCAAGATCAATCCTGTGATCCCTGAATTCGTGATCAGCGTAGTTCATCGTATCTATGCAAACGATCAGCTTATCACCTCACTTTGTGCACAGGGATGCCTCGAACTGAATGCTTATCTTCCGGTCATCGGGTGTTCTCTTATCGAAAGTCTGAATTTACTTATTTCTGCCGATCATGCCCTGAATGCAAATCTTTTAGGAGAAATCAGGATCAATGCCATGACCGGAGAAGAAAAACTCTTCAGAAGCCCTGCTATAACTACGGCTCTTATTCCGGTTATAGGTTATAACAATGCTTCGAAACTTGCGAAAACAATGAAGA
>CAZUYY010000127.1:0-7153 GCA_964624935.1 uncultured Prolixibacteraceae bacterium | reverse complement strand
AAGGGACATATAAAACCGGACTTTAGTCCGAAACTTTTGACGGTTAAGATTTGGACTAAAGTACAATATTTTTGTGGGTTTCCTTACGCCCAGCCTAAAGTCTGGGGTAATTCATTAGTTGTCTTGACTTCAATCGTAAATCGTCAATTAAAAAATTCAATCGGGAATCGAAAATCGTCTAATCGTAAATTATCTTATCGACCCAGCACATTAAAAAACGATTAAGCCGTTAAAATCAGGAAAAGATGACCGTGGCCGGAGGGATACGAATAAATTTACTAAAAAGGTTTTACTTTTTGCCATTTTCCTGATTAATGAAAAACATTTATCAATGAATGATCTTAGTATATCGACAGTTCCTGATGAAACCATCATTAGCAAAATTTATCTTCTAAGGGGGAAAAAAATTATGCTCGATAAAGATATTGCAGAACTTTATGAAGTAAAAACCTTTCGTCTGCGGGAACAGGTAAAAAGAAATATTAAGCGTTTTCCTGAGAACTTTATGTTCAGGTTGACCGAAGAGGAAACAGATTTTATGGTCTCGCAAAATGCGATACCTTCCAAACAACATTTGGGAGGCCATTTACCCTTTGCTTTTACAGAGCATGGTGTTTTGATGCTTGCCAACATTTTGAAAAGCGAACGAGCCATGAAAATGAGTATTCGGATAATAGAAGTCTTTGTTAAAATACGGGAAATGTTGCTTACGCATAAAGACATTTTACTGAAACTGGAAAAGATCGAACAAACCCTTTTAGGGCATGACGAAAAAATCCTGATGATCTTCGGGTATCTCAAACAGCTTGAGCAGGCTAAACAACAGGATGTTGAGTTTAAAGAGCGAAAACTTATCGGTTTTAAACGCGCAGATGAATAAAACTAATTGTTTGTATCTCTCTGATCTCCGACTTCTCCCTTTACATGAGAAAAGTTATCGCTCTCTCCAAGGCTGCCTGAATGCCTGCAGGGTTCTTTCCTCCGGCTGTTGCGATGTGCGGCTGACCGCCACCGCCTCCCTGTATCTCTTTTGCGAGCTCACGGATGATAGTCGCTGCATTGAATCCCTTTTCTTTAATAAGGTTTTCTGAGATCATCACAAGAAGATTTGCTTTTCCATCATTCTCGGAAGCCAGCACAAGAAAAAGATTGTCAATTGTTTTGCTGAGATCAAATGCCAGATTCTTTGCAGTATCGGCGTTCAGATCAACTTTTTCGGAAAGAAAATGAATGCCATTTATATTTTGAATTTTTAAGGTTATTTCCTTTCTGACCTCATCCAGCTTAAGTTTTTCGTATCCGGAAGCAAGTTTCTTCAATTCCTGGTTCTCTTCGAGTACGGTCTTTAATCCTCTGATCACCTCCTTTGGATTTTTAAGCATTTCCTTCATCTCTTCCAGGATCGCCATCCGGGTGTTGTAATATTCAAGAGCTTTTTCGCCTGTGATGGCTTCAATCCTTCTTATTCCGGCAGCAATGGCGCCTTCGGAAATGATCTTAAAGAGGCCGATCTGTCCGGTGGCAGGAACATGAGTTCCCCCGCAAAGTTCGACAGAATATTCTTTATCGAATACCACAACCCTGACCCTGTCACCGTATTTCTCTCCGAAAAGAGCCATGGCGCCCATTGCCTTTGCTTTTTCGATGTCCATCGACCGTTCTTCGTAAAGCTCAATGTTACTCCGGATCTTTTGGTTTACGATCTCTTCGACCTTATTTATCTCATCGTCGGTCATTTTTGCAAAATGGGTGAAGTCGAAACGGAGATGATCTTCATCCACGAGCGATCCTTTTTGTTCGACATGTGTTCCGAGAACCCTGCGAAGAGCTGCATGCAGCAGGTGAGTAGCCGAATGATTGTTAGCCGTGGACCTGCGTTTGACGGCATCGACCGTAGCAACGACCGGCATGGACAGATCGTCCGGAAGTGTCTTCATCAGGTGCAGGATAAGATCATGCTCACGGATGGTATTGATGATCTCATACTGTTTTTCCTGCGAGATCAGTTGTCCCCTGTCGCCGACCTGTCCTCCCGATTCAGCATAGAATGGAGTCTGATCCAATACTACATGATAGAACTCGCCTTCTTTGGTTATGATCTTCCGGTAGCGTACAATTTCTGTTTCTATAGATAAAGTGTCATATCCAATAAATGTATTTCCGGAGGATTCGGGATCCAGGATGACCCAGTCGGCAGTATCAATATGAGCCGCCTGCCGTGAACGTTCTTTCTGTTCAGCCAATCCCTTATTAAAGCCTTCCATATCTACCTCCAAGCCTGCTTCCTTTGCCATCAGTTGGGTAAGGTCAATCGGGAACCCATACGTGTCGTATAATTCAAAAGCAAAAGCTCCGTCAATGCATATTTTTCTATCAGTAAGCGATCCGGTCTTTGCAGTAAATTTCTGTATGCCGGCTGCCAGTGTTCTCAGGAAAGCCGTCTCTTCTTCCCTGATAACATTTATGATAAGGTCCTTTTGTTTTTTTAATTCGGGAAAAACATCTCCCATCTGTGCAACTAGAACATGAACAAATTCATGGATAAAAGGGTCTTTCAGGTCGAGAAAAGCGTAGCCATACCTCACGGCCCTGCGCAGGATCCGCCTTATCACATACCCTGCTTTGACATTCGAAGGCAATTGCCCATCGGCAATGGCAAACGAAATTGCCCGGAGATGATCGGCAATCACCCGCATGGCTGTGTCATCCTTTGGATCAGTGCCATATGGAATACCTGATTTTTGGGCAATGGCTGCCAGTAATGGCTGAAACACATCGGTATCATAATTGGATTTCTTGTGCTGCATGACCATGCATAGACGTTCAAACCCCATCCCGGTATCGACATGTTTTTCGGGAAGTGGAACCAGCTTTCCATCCGCCTGCCGGTTAAACTCGATAAAAACCAGGTTCCAGATCTCGATGACGAGGTGATTTCCTTTATTTACCAGCGAACTGCCCGGAATTTTCTTTCTTTCATCCGGATCTCTTAAATCGATATGGATCTCCGAACATGGTCCGCAGGGACCGGTATCACCCATCTCCCAGAAATTATCTTTCCGGGAACCCATGAGTATCCGGTCTTCGGGGATCCATAATTTCCAATAATTATAAGCCTCCGTATCTTTAACCAATCCTTCTTTGGTATCGCCTTCAAAAACCGTTACGTACAGCCGGTCCTTATCAATCATAAAAACGCCGGTAAGTAATTCCCAGCCCCACTCAATGGCTTCTTTCTTGAAATAATCGCCAAATGACCAGTTCCCGAGCATCTCAAACATAGTATGGTGATATGTATCGTGCCCTACTTCTTCCAGGTCGTTATGTTTGCCTGAAACCCGCAGGCATTTCTGGGTATCTGCAATGCGTGGCGATCCAGATTCTTTATTTCCCAGAAATATTTCTTTGAACTGATTCATCCCGGCATTGGTAAACATCAGGGTAGGATCGTTCTTTATGACCATGGGGGCTGAAGGAACTATGATATGGTCTTTGGATCTGAAGTAATCAAGAAAAGTCTGGCGTACAGTCTGGGAATTCATCTAACTATCTGATATTATATATGTTTAACAATCTTTAACAATATAAGGAAAAGAAATCCCTGCAAAGTTACTTTATTTACTTAATTTTGCCTGCACAGGGAAATCTGTCTCCGATAATTCTTGATTTACCTTTTCATAAACATGGTAAAGTACAAGTTCAACAAAAAATCTCTTACTTTCGATCGCGTCCAGATTACATTCAGGAAACGGTTATTGTATTTCTTTACCCATTTGTCAACCGGGGTGGTTTTTGCAGCGGTCGTGCTCGTACTGGCTTTTAATTTTCTCGAATCACCAAAGGAAAAGGCACAAAAACGGGAAATTGAACAGATGAAGTTTCAGTACCGCATTCTGAACGACCAGCTTGATAAGACCACCAAAATAATAGCCGACCTGCAGGACCGTGACGATAACATTTACCGTGTGATCTTTGAAGCAGAGCCAATTCCCAGCTCAATCCGTGAAGCAGGGATCGGCGGCGTCGACCGGTATGAAAAACTGAAAGGATACAAGAACTCTGACCTGATCATCGAAACAGAGAAAAAGATGGACAAGATACTGGGGAAACTCTATGTTCAGTCGAAATCATTTGACGAAGTGTTCGATATGGCTAAGAATAAAGAACGGATGCTGGTGAGCATTCCCGCGATACAGCCGATCAGTAACAAGGACTTACGCAGAATAGGTTCCTATTTCGGAGAAAGAGTGGATCCTTTTTATAAAGTTCATAAATTTCACGAAGGCATGGATTTTTGTGCGTCAATTGGAACTGAAGTTTATGCAACCGGGAACGGAATCATTGAAATGGCCGGTCATGATGATGGCGGTGGTTACGGAAATGAAATCGTCATCGATCATGGCTATAGTTATAAAACTGTATATGCGCATCTTTCCAGGATCATCGTAAAACCCGGTCAAAAGGTCCTGCGTGGTCAGGTCATCGGTTATGTGGGTAATACAGGTAAATCCACTGCTCCTCATCTTCATTATGAAGTCAGGAAGAACGGAGTTCCTCTCAATCCGATCTATTTCTTCTATAACGACTTGTCGGCCGACCAGTACAAGATGATGCTTGACCTGTCATCCCAGCCTTCACAAACAATGGATTAACAGTACTTTTGCAGGCATGAAGCCGGTAGGAAAAATCGAAAAACTTTATTATTCTATCGGTGAAGTATCCGAACTGTTTGAGGTAAATGCCTCCCTGATACGATTCTGGGAAAGTGAATTTGATTGTCTTAAGCCTCAGAAAAATAAAAAAGGGAACCGGCTGTTTACCAAAGAGGATATTAACACGATCCGGATCATTTATCATCTGGTCAAAGAAAAAGGATACACTCTCCAGGGGGCTCGTGAGAAGATGAAACAGAACAGGGAAGATGTAGAAAAGCAGATAGAGATCATCGATTCATTACAAAAAATCAAAAGCTTTCTTCTCGAACTGAAAAATGATCTTTCATGAAGAAGAATGGCGGTGAGGCGAATGATGAATCCTTTTTTGATAAAGTTTATGCTGTTGTAAAAAGGATCCCTGCCGGGAGAGTGACTTCCTACGGTGCAATTGCAGAATATCTCGGAACAAGGGGATCGGCCCGCATGGTAGGGTGGGCAATGAACAGTTCGCATAATGAAACCTCAGGCATCCCGGCACACAGGGTTGTGAACAGAGTTGGATTATTGACAGGCAAACATCATTTCGGAGGCCATAAAGTGATGCAGCAATTGCTGGAGAGTGAGGGGATTGAGGTGGAAGACGATAAAGTCGTGAGGTTTGATGAGGTGTTCTGGGATCCGAGGAAAGCGTGACTCTTTTCTTCTTAACTTTGCGGCAAATAAAATTATGACAAAAGAACAAATATTAGCAGCCTTATCCCATGTACAGGACCCCGATCTGAAAAAAGATCTTGTGACGCTGAACATGATACAGGATCTGAAGATTGATGGGAATAAAGTGAAATTCAGCCTGGTACTTACCACGCCGGCGTGTCCGTTGAAAGATTTTCTGAAGAACCAATGCAGGGAGGCTATTCTTAAATATGCTGATCCTTATGCTGAAGTGGAGATTGAAGTTTCCTCACAGGTGACGACAATAAGGAAACAAACAGAGGAATTACTGAAAGATGTAAAGAATATCATAGCCGTCGGCTCGGGTAAAGGCGGTGTTGGTAAATCGACAGTTGCCGTAAACCTTGCCGTTGCATTAGCCAATACCGGGGCTAAAGTGGGTTTGCTGGATGCCGACATTTATGGTCCTTCTATCCCGATGATGCTTGGACTAAAGAATGACCGGCCACGTGTTATTGAGAAGGATGGAAAGAGCTGGATCATACCCATAAAGAAATTCGGATTGAAGGTACTGTCTATCGGTTTTTTTGTTGATCAGTCGAAAGCGTTGATATGGCGGGGGCCGATGATATCTTCCGCATTGAAACAACTGCTCACGGATGCGATCTGGGATGAACTTGATTATATGGTGATCGATCTTCCGCCGGGAACCGGGGACATCCCTTTGACCCTGATCCAGAATTTTCCGCTTACGGGAGCTATTATTGTAAGTACACCGCAGGATATGGCCATTGCCGATGTGAGAAAAGCAGCAGATATGTTCAATACGGAAGCGATCAGGATACCGATCCTTGGCCTGGTGGAAAACATGTCTTATTTTGTTCCTCCCGATATGCCGGATAAAAAGTATTACATCTTCGGCAAGAGCGGCTGTGCAAAATTAGCAGAAGAACTATCCATCCCATTGCTGGGACAGATCCCTGTGGTGACTGCTATCTCAGATGCCGGCGACCAGGGCAGCCCTGTCGCTACCGTCGATGGATCACCAATAACCATTGCTTTTGCCCAGTTGGCAGAGAAGGTAGGGCAGCAGGTAGCCATTCACAATGCTATAAAGGAAACCATCGGAGCTAAATAACCAATACCCGTAAGGGCTTAAAACTTTAAGCCCCTACACACAATAACCAATACCCAATATCCAATACCCAATAACCAACACCCATAAAATCATAACCATGACGACAGCCAACCAGGAACTGGAAACCAAAGTTAAAAATGTATTGAATCAGATCCGTCCCTATCTTCAGGCCGACGGCGGTGATGTTGAATTTATTGAAATGACAGAGGACAAAGTTGTAAATATCCGCTTGCTCGGAATGTGCGGGAATTGCCCATATAGCCAGATGACACTAAAGAGCGGGATCGAAGCGGCGGTCAAACGTGCATTGCCGGAAGTCAGTTCTGTGGAGTCGGTGATCGAATAAACCCTGACAGCCCCACCCCAGGTCCCTCCCCCAAGAGGGAGGGGAGAAGCACTTTCAAGAAAGATATTTCCCAACGATAGGCATCCTGCGGCCGGTGCCAAAGGCTTTTGGGGAGACCCGTAAGATGGGTGGGGTCTGGTTACGTTTATATTCACTTGTGTTGACAAGTTTCAGGACACGTTTTACGATTTGTTCATCAAATCCTTCACGGATCAGTTCGTTCGGGCCTTTCCTTAGTTCGATGTATTCATACAGGATTTTGTCGAGGATGGAATAGTCGGGCAGGGAATCGGAGTCTTTCTGGCCGGGGCGCAACTCGGCGGACGGGGGTTTATCGATGCT